>JAEDHZ010000227.1 GCA_016292705.1 Clostridiaceae bacterium | reverse complement strand
GAATGTAAGCGCATTTTTGCCGATTTGCTTGGTGTTGAAACAGATAATGTTATTGTTTGCGGAAACTCAAGCCTCAATCTGATGTTCGATTATATCACGCAGTGCATGATGACCGGTTCTGACGGTGTTCCATGGAAGGATCAGGGCAAGATTAAGTTTCTTTGCCCTTGCCCGGGTTACGACAGGCATTTTGCTATTGCACAGTACTACGATATGGAGCTTATTCCTGTCAGGCTCACCGGGCACGGACCGGATATGGATCAAGTTGAACAGCTGGTTAAGGATCCTGCTGTCAAGGGTATGTTTTGTGTTCCTAAATATTCAAACCCGACAGGTGAGACCTATTCGGACGAAACCGTTGAGCGAATAGCGGCTATGAATCCTGCTGCGCCGGATTTCAGAATCATCTGGGACAATGCATACATAATTCATGACCTTGCAGAAAAAGGTGATAAGCTTGAGAACATCTTTGATGTTCTCAGGAAGTATGACCATGAGGACATGGTTGTTGAATTTTCTTCAACTTCAAAAATCAGCTTTCCGGGTGCAGGAGTTGCAGTTATTGCCGCTTCTGACAGAAACATCGAAATCATTAAAAAGCGCATGAGCGTTCAGACTATCGGATATGATAAAATCAATCAGTACCGCCATGTTAAGTTTTACAAGGATGTTGACGGAATCAAGCGACACATGAAGCTTCACCGTGAAATTCTTGCTCCGAAGTTTAAGGCGGTCATTGATGAATTTGAAAACGGACTTGGAGAATATGGTGTTGCCGAATGGACAAAGCCGCATGGCGGATATTTTATCAGCCTTGATGTTATGCCCGGAACGGCAAAAAGAGTTTATTCGCTTTGCAAAGAGGGAGGAGTAACACTCACTCAGGTTGGAGCAACATATCCCTATGGTCTTGATCCCGATGATAAGAATATAAGAATTGCTCCGTCATATCCGCCTGTCAATGAATTGCTTGCGGCAACAAGGCTTTTGTGCATTTGCATTAAGCTTGCTGCTGTTGAAAAGCTACTCGGTGAATAACAAAGCACTAACCGCCTCGGATTATGTTCCGGGCGGTTATCTTTTGGTCATAATATAACAAAGCCGAAAGGATGAGCCGTCCTTTCGGTTTTGTTGTGGAAAAATTTTAGTTTATCTCGGTCTTGAGCGCTTCAACAATAGAATCACCCTTGAGCTTTCTGACCGAATAGTACATTGAAATACCGACGATGATAAATACTGCAACAGCCGAAGCAAGATACATCCAAACATCGGGCACAAACGGCATTGAATCCTGACCTATTGACCGGTTCATTAAATAGCTTAACGCAAGGCTTATCGGGTAGGCAAAGAGGAGCGCTTTTGCACCGTAGAAAAAGCTTTCAAGGCAAACCATTTTTCTGAATCCTTTGGGCGTTGTTCCAACGGATTTTAGCATTGCAAATTCCTTTCGCCTCATCATAATCCCGGTTGAAACCGTGTTTATGATGTTTGCAATCGCTATCATAGTGATAAGAGTAATGAAACCGTAGACAAATACCTGAAGCGCAAAAACAAGAGAATTTATCATCTGAGATTGCTCGGCGAGGTCTGAATACATGAGTTCTGAATAGTTGTTGCTTTTTGAACTGAGTCCTTCAAGCTGTTCATATACTTCTTTGTGCTCGTTTGTTGCAATAGCAAAGGAATAGAATCTTCTGTTATCATCGCTATTGCCCTGAGAACTATTGTTAAGTGCTTTAAAGTATTCACTTTCGGGGAAATAAAGTGAAATTGCACCCTTGGGATTAAGATTGCAGGCATAATTCTTCGAGTCGTACTTAACAATACCGTCGATTGTAAAGGTTACCTCTGACGAACCTGATTCAAGGCTATCCGCTTCAAAGCTTTTTTCGCCGTTCATTATTGAATTTTCAAATATTTTTCCGGAAGCTTCCGAACGGCGAAGGTCATCAAGTATTATGCCGCTCAGCTTCTCTCGGTTATAGAACAGATCGGAATCAAGGTCGTTTTCTTTGCAAAGTCTGTTAAAATCTGCGTCACTTATAGCGTTGTAGTAAACAAAAACATAATTCGAAACAACATCCCTATATGCTGCATTATAGTTGTCTGCATTCAGGAAAGGGGAGTCCTTCGTGTTTTCATCGTTGAGGTTGAGAGTTTCAAAACTACAGTTAACAGGGAAAACATTTTCAACTCCATCAAGTTGCAAAAGGTCTTTTTTAAGTAACTCCCTTTTATCATAATCCACGGTCACAGTCAGTTCATACGGAATATCGGCCATGTATTTGTTTGATTCAACAAACATCTGACAGAAATAGTTCACGCAAAGGAAAAGGATGACCGAAAGAGCGATTGAAGCCGTAATCATGTTCGTTTTGCGGCGGTTGCGCTTGAGGCTCTTATTTGCAATTTCGCCCTCATAGCCGAAAATGGCACGGATAAGACGCGGAGAGCGTATCTTTTTTGCTTTAAGTTTGAAATCGTCCTTTTGCCTGATGGCATCAATGGGTGTTATGCCTGACGCCTTTTTTGCCGGAATATAAAGTGAAACAAAAATCGTCAAAGCGCTGAAGAATACAATCAAAAGACTAATTATCGGGTTGACGGTTGCATTGAATTTAAGTCCCGACGCCTTGGCTGCTTCGGTAAGGATACCGGAGGAAATTACTTTATTCCCGACAAGGCGAAGCGTTATTGCAATTCCGATGAAGCCGGCAACAATTCCGACCGGAATACCAATGACGCCAAGGAGCATGCCTTCAAAATATACAGAACCTCTTTTTTGCTTTTTGGTTGCGCCCACGCTTGCAAGCATTCCGAGA
>JAEDHZ010000226.1 GCA_016292705.1 Clostridiaceae bacterium | reverse complement strand
TTTCCACTTCGTATTTGTGCGCCATGTGTGTGAACCATTCGTCCGTCACCTTTCCGGTTATATTATCCTCGAACGGATTTTCGCAGAGGGAAGCAACCGTTTGCTGACGGGCGATTGATTTTTTCTGTTCTTCCTCAGGGGGCTTCTTTTGGTGAAACAAATCCCTGAACCGTTTCAACGGTTTCACAGTCAAGGCTCATGAACATTATTAAAGATTTTCCGGTTTTCTTCGGGATTTTAACCGTGCCTTGTTCAAAGTCAATAAAAGCACGGCACTGTCTTTCGGTTTCTTTGGCGAAATGTATAAAACTTAAAAAAATATTCAAATCCGCTTGCATATTTATGCAAATAGTGGTATATTATCAGCATCAAATGAATAAAATTGCAGCGCAGGTGAGCTGCTCACCGTTTGTGGACGCTGTTCGGAGGTTTAAACATTATGAAAAAAGAAAACATCAAAAAAATTGTCCTTGCTTATTCGGGCGGACTTGATACTTCAATCATCATTCCGTGGCTCAAGGAAAACTATAACAATCCGGAAATCATCGCCGTATCCGGCAATGTCGGCCAGGCTGATGAGCTTGAAGGTCTTGAAGAAAAGGCAATCAAAACCGGCGCCTCAAAGCTCTATGTTGAGGATGTTACAAAGGAAATGCTTGAAAAATGCGTTTTCCCCTGCGTTCAGGCCGGCGCAAAATATGAGGAATATCTCCTCGGTACGGCATTTGCCCGTCCGTTCATTGCAAAAAGGCTTGTTGAAATTGCAAAGGCAGAGGGCGCCGATGCAATCTGCCACGGCTGCACCGGAAAGGGAAACGACCAGGTTCGTTTTGAACTTGCAATCAAATCTCTCGCTCCCGAGATGACCATAATCGCTCCGTGGCGTGAGTGGAGCATCAAGTCCAGGGAAGAGGAAATTGAATACGCCGAGGCGCACAATGTTCCCCTCAAAATCAACCGTGAAACCAACTACTCCAAAGACAAGAACATCTGGCATCTTTCTCACGAAGGTCTTGACCTTGAAGATCCCGCCAACGAACCGCTTTATAACAAGGAAGGTTTCCTTGAAATGGGCGTTTCTCCTGAAGCAGCTCCCGACAAGCCGACCTATGTTACCATTCACTTTGAAAAGGGTATTCCGACCGCCGTTGACGGAAAGGAAATGGACGCGGTTGAACTCGTTCTGAAGCTCAATGAGCTCGGCGGCGCAAACGGAATCGGACTTCTTGATATCGTTGAAAACCGTCTTGTCGGCATGAAGTGCCGCGGTGTATATGAAACTCCGGGCGGAACGATTCTTTATAAGGCACACGAGGTTCTTGAAACTCTCTGCCTTGACAAGGAGACCGCTCACTATAAATCACTTGTTGCACAGAAGCTCGGCGAAATTCTTTATAACGCACAGTGGTTCTCTCCGCTGACGGAAGCAATCCTCAGCTTTGTTGAAACAACACAGAAAACTGTCACCGGAGATGTTACCCTCAAGCTTTACAAGGGCAACATGATTAACGCAGGCGTAACCTCGCCCTATTCACTTTATGATCCTGAAATTGCAACCTTTGACGAGGATGAAGTCTATAACCAGGCTGACGCAACCGGATTCATCAACCTTTACGGTCTCCCCTCAAAGGTCATGGCAAAGATGAAAGCAAAGAATAATCTTTGATTTCGGAATAATTTGATACCATCCTCTCTTCGGGGCTGCTGCAAACAGGCTTTTCCGCTTGCAGCAGCCCATGGCTTTATATAACGAAAAAATTTAATAAAATGTTAATATACTCTTTTTCGTTCATAGTTTGTTAATTTTTATTCTAAGTTTGTCATATATACTTAATATATCGGATAAATGAAAAAATTGGAGATGATTAGTTGTGAAAAAGCTGATTTCGGTTATCCTTGCGGTTGTGCTCCTTCTTGGTGTTGCAGCCCCGGCAACGGCATTTGCCACCGGGGAAACTGAGAAAAATCCTATTGTGTATCTCAGGGGAAACGGAAACATAATTTTTGACGCCTACGGAAACAGGGCATTTCCGCTTTTGCTGGAAAACGATGTTATTATGCAAAATGTCAAAGAGGTTCTTCCCTATTTCGGCAGAGCGGTTTTCCTTAACAAATGGGATGAATACTATGACGCTTTTGAAAGAGTTGTAAGTAATCTGTTTTCCGCTTGCGCTCTTGACGAAAACGGAAACATTGCTAACGACTCCGGAATTGCAAACGCACAGTATAAGCGCAACGAAGAAAACATGAACACTGATAAAGCCAAAAACGGAAAATACGGTTTGTTTGATTACAACTTCTGGTACGACTGGCGTCTTGATCCGTTGGAAATTGCGGATAAGTTGGAGGAATACATTACCCACATTCTTGCCGCAACAGGTGCGAAACAGGTTTCCCTTGTCGGAAAATGTCTCGGCGGCGGATTTGTTATTGCTTATCTCGCAAAATACGGCAGCAGCAAGATTCGCAACCTTGCCTTTGACTGCGCAGTCGGAAACGGTTGCGAAAAGCTGAGTGACCTTTTCAGCGGTCATGCGTACATTGACGCTGAAGCCGCAGAACGCATATATACGGAAGAGGTCATTGACTCCCCGGACGATTACCTTGCCGAGTTCATCCGTGCTTCAATCAATATGCTCAACGAAACCGACCACGCAAAGCTTACTCAGGCAACAGTGAACAAGATTTATAAGAAGCTATACAAGCAGCTTACGCCCCGTCTTTGCATGGCATCGTTCGGAACATGGCCCGGCTACTGGACAAATGTCACAGAAACACAGTATGAGCAGGCAAAAGAAATTATGTTCTATGGTGCTGTTCCG
>JAEDHZ010000225.1 GCA_016292705.1 Clostridiaceae bacterium | reverse complement strand
CTTTGTTTACAAACAGGGAGAGAAGATGTATATTCTGAATGTTGCAAAGGGATTTGCCTCTTTGCCAAAAAACTCATTCAAGGAGAATGGCCATGAAAATTCTGAAAGAGCGTGTCCTGACGGTATGGCACGGAATTTTTGAGGAAATGACCGTTGTTGAATACATATCATGGTGGATTGTCCGCCTGCTTTTCATCTATGCGGTCATAATGCACACCGATGACAGGCAAAGAGCGCTTTGCGCAGTCAATATGCTTGCTCTTTATGCACTGAGCATCCTTCATTTCATTGCGCCGAAAAACAGCCTTTTTGCCAACATGCCGTACCGTGCGCAACATGTCATCAATATTATGGAAATTTGCGGTTCCTTCCTCGGGAACTTCATTAACCTTTATTCCGTTGTTTTTAAGTATGACAGGATTCTCCACGCAGTTTCCGGTCCTGCCGCAGTTGTTGGAGGTTACTTCATTTACAAAGCGATACTCAAAAAGGAAAACCGACTTGATTCCGCCTCTGCGCTCACAGGTACGCTTTTCGGAACATTCTTTTCGTTCATGATTATCACAGTCTGGGAAATCACTGAGTTTTTCGGCGACTTTTTCTGGGGCACGCAAAACCAGAGCTATTGGTACGCTCCGTTCGACGATGATATTTTTTATAAGATTTTCGGTCACGGAGCAATAACTGACGGCGGTCAGCTTCCGCTCTGGGATACAATGATGGACATGATTGACGCAAGCGTTACCACCATTGTTTTTTCTTTCATCATGTACGGTGTGCTTTATGCCGTGATGAAAAACAAAAGCACAAAAAGAAAAGCAAAAATTCTGCTTTCAGAAAGTGTAAACAAACGCCCTGTTCCCGGCAACACTGCTGCAATCTGTAAAAACTGAAAAGGACAAAAGGCTGCCGCTCACGATTGCTCGTTTGCGGCAGCCTTGCTATGCGCCAAATCTGTCAGTTGATGATGAATGTTGTTTCATACATTGCGGAGTCCTCTTCACTTTTTTCAACATAAACAAGCGAGGAAAGCTCCTTTTCGCTTTGCATATCAAATTTCTTAACGGTGCTTTCGGTCAATGTGAAAACATAGTTTCCGATGAATGTTCCGCGGAAAATGTTGCAGTAATCTTCCCTTGACGAATGGACATAGACATTCTTTTCAACAAACTTTCCGTCTTTAACGCTGAAGGTTTTGAAAGCAGGTTTCAGGTAGTAGTAATCAGAGTTGACATTTTCATAGATAACGGGAATACCGAAGGTGTTTTCGTCAATCATCACAAACGCCTTTGCGTCGCCTGAGTCAATATTGCAGTAAGCATTTTTAATGATGTGCGAGGTCAGCTCCTTGGGGTTCTTTTTGTCGCTGACATCAAAAAGGGAAATTTTGATTTTTGAAAAGTCTGCGCTTTCCTCGTCTCCGTCATAGCCGATTCCGACAAGAAGATTGTCTGACATCGGATGGAGATACTTTGAAAAGCCGGGAAGTTTCACTTCGCCGAGGATTTCCGGCGCATTCGGCTTTGAAAGGTCAATTGCAAAAAGCGGATCGGTGTTCCTGAATGTGACAACATAAGCTGTCTCTCCCATGAAGCGGACGCTTTTGATCTGCTCGTCATGTGCAATATTTTCAAGCTTTCCGATAACTCTCAGGTTTTCGTCAAGGACATAGAGACTGCTGACATCGCAGTCGGTTTTGATGTTGTAATCCGTTGTTGCAATGCGGAAGAATTTTCCGCTCTGATCCATCATATACTGGCCGTCGCAGATTCCGGGAACGCTTCCACTGCCTTTGTAGGTAATGTTGTCATCCGCAAGGGCGAACGCATGGATGGTTGTTGAGCGTTTGTCTGAATCATAGTTTTCTACCGCAATATAAAGGGTATCGTTTGAACAATAGACCATTCTGCTGTCGGCAATGACGGAGACCTTTTTGACTTCGCTGTCTTTGTCTGCAGTGTCATAGCAGCTGACAACGGTATTCACGGTACAGTCGGTTTTGCTTTTGTCAACATACACATCATCGCAGGTGACTTCCCCGCCGTTGACCTTGGGATAAAAGCCGGATTCCTCGTTATAATCAGGTGAAAAACTTGTAACGGTGTATAGCCAGGTGCCTATCATTCTTGAGGTTACAAGGTCTCCGTCCTGAGTAACTCTGCGTATCTCTTTGATATTGTCTCGCTCAGTGATATCAAAAACAACGGAAAGGCTGTTGAGTGATCTGAACGGGTAAATGCAGTCGAAAGAGTATTGATAGGATGCCTGAACGGTGCTTTGTTTTTTCATTTCATAGCCGGTAACAACAAGCAAGTTCCCGTTCAGGTACATATCTCTCATATAAGCATTGCAGTCCTTTGAGGAGGGAGTAAGCTCGGTCCGGCTCATAAGCTTCATTGTTCCGGCGTCTATAACAGACAGTTTGTTTTGGCTGACAACATAGAGGAAGTTGCCGTCAGTTTTAACAATATCTGCCTCATCAACGCCACTTACCTGAATGTTTGTTTTGCCGAAGTTCTCTGAAGCATCCGAAGTTGCTCCGGCGAGTGTGTCATCGTAAAGAAAACCGTTTGCGCTTTCGTTGGCCGATTCTGCAGAAATAGCCATAGTGACAGACTTATCATAGAGATTCAATCTGTTGGTGTTGCGATAGTTGGAAATGGCGTTTTTCCGGTAGTTTTCAAGATCCTTAGGACTATTGAACTTTGAAAATTCAACTTTTTCTGTTCCGACATCCAGCTCACGGTACACCTTTTGAGCCTCTTCATTTTTAGTATTGTCTGTTTGGGTATCAGCCATAGTCTCATTCAAGGCTGTGGCGG
>JAEDHZ010000018.1 GCA_016292705.1 Clostridiaceae bacterium | reverse complement strand
AGACTCCACATTGTTATTGACGGATGGTTCTTATCCCGTTCAAACATACGCAGAACTCTGTCCTCAAACCGTGGCAGCCAAGCTTTGTCGTTACTGATAATGTTCTGCTTGAAAGTGAATTTCTGTTCCATATCAAACTGTGTTCCGTGCGTCTCAATATCAGCCTCATCAATTACATAAAGCCCATACTCATCGCAGAGATAAAGGAACATCGGATCGGGCGGATAATGTGATGTCCTCACGGCATTGACATTGAATTGCTTCATGAGCGTAACATCTTTAAGCAATTCCTCGCCGGTCATAACATATCCGTTTTTCTCGTGGGTATCGTGGTGATTCACGCCCTTGAATTTGATTGCGGCGCCGTTGAAGAGGAAAATCTCTTTGTTGATGGCAACGGTTTTAAAACCAACCCTTTCATGAACAACCATATTCTTCTGACCTTTTGCTTTGAGATTTATATATAGGTCATAAAGTTCCGGCTGTTCGGCATTCCACTGCAAAACATCAAGATTTGCAAAAAGGAACGATGCTTTTTCACCTGCGCTATGTGTCTGCGACACAATAACGCTACCGTTTTTTGAAAGTTCAGCTTCAACAGCTTCATTGTCTTGCTTTCCCTCAAGGAAAACGGAAAGCTCAAGGTCATATCTCCCGTCCGGTTGCCTC
The DNA here is from genome assembly GCA_016292705.1 of Clostridiaceae bacterium. Lineage (GTDB taxonomy): Bacteria > Bacillota > Clostridia > Oscillospirales > Acutalibacteraceae > UBA6857. The sequence goes on along the minus strand of JAEDHZ010000018.1, from coordinate 13,265 downwards.
TGAGTCTCAACTCTGTAGTCCCGTATGTAGCACTCGGGATATTCGGTAATATACACATCACGGAAGATTCCGTTTTCCCGGAACATATCCTGACATTCAAGATAAGTTGCGTTTGACCACTTTGTTACAATCGCAAGAAGCTCGTTCTCGCCTTGCTTTGCAACTTCATCAAGGCAGAATTCAGCCATGTTATGGCTGCCCTCGCTGTAGCCGACAAACTTTCCGTTGACATAAAGTGTGAGCGATGAACAAACACCGAGGAAGGTTATATATGTGTGTCGGGTATCATCTTTCAGATTGAAGCGCTTGAAATATACACCGCAAGACATATCTTCCGGAACAACCGGCAGTGTCATCTCAAACGGGTAGCGGGAATTAAGATAGTGCGGTTTTTCATACCCTGTTCTCTGCCATGTTGAGGGAACAGAAATTGTGTCAAAAGTCATCACATCGGTATCAATATGTGCCGGAAGCCGAGAAAGACTTTCATAATATTTAAATCCCCAATTATCATCCGACAGCACGGTAACCATGTCGCTTGAATAGCGTTCAGTCAGCACACTCTGACTTTCAAGATTGATGCGGTCGGTATACGGAATGAAATAGCTGCGTGCCGGAAGCTTCCCGATTTCAAAAACACTAAAGTTATTCGCTTCAAGTTTTTTGATCTGATATTTCATTTCTTTCTACCCCTTTGTTCAGAATATAGTGGTATCATATCACATAATTAACGCTTTTGCAAATTTTACCTTGATATATCTTCCGTTCTTTTGGCAATAATCAAAATGAAACAAAAAGGACTGCCGAAAAAAAACAGTCCTTTCATTGGGGGAAGATACTTGCACTTCAACAAGGTTGAGATTTGCGGAATTGACACATCAAAGCTCAAGGTTCTCAGCGAAAAGGAAAAAACCGAGCTACTGATCAAAAGTCACGCAGGCGACAAGCAGGCTCGTGAAAAGCTAATCAACGGAAATCTGCGGCTTGTTCTGAGCGTTATTCAGCGTTTCACAAACAGAGGGGAAAACCCGGATGACCTTTTTCAGGTCGGCTGTATCGGACTGATAAAGGCAATAGATAACTTTGACACTAATCTCAATGTCAGATTTTCAACTTATGGCGTTCCAATGATTATCGGTGAGATTCGTCGTTATCTCAGGGACAATGCTCCCGTCAGGGTTTCCCGTTCAATCCGTGACACTGCATACCATGCAATGCAGATTAAAGAAAAGCTTCAGAATGAAACGCAGAAAGAACCGACAGTTGAAGAAATTGCAAAAGAGATGGGCATAAAGCGTGAAGCGGTCGTGCTTGCGCTCGAGGCCATTGTTGAGCCCGTTTCTCTTTATGAGCCGGTTTACTATGATGCCGGAGACACAATATATGTAATGGATCAGATTGGCGACAGCAACACAGATGTCAACTGGATTGACGAAATTCTGCTCAAAAAAGCGATAAACGATCTTCCGGAAAGGGAAAAGAACATCCTTTCACTGCGGTTTATGCAAGGCTTGACTCAAACCGAGGTTGCAAAGGAAATCGGAATTTCGCAGGCGCAGGTTTCAAGACTGGAAAAAGGTGCGCTTGACAAGATAAAAAGCCACAGAAAAATCTTTATTTAATAAAGGAACCTCTGAATAAATCACAGCATACGCTTTGATGCACATATTCCTTGCATCTTTCCCAGCCGTTTTGCACAAAAAAATCTGACGGCATATTCTGCACATCAGATTTAATCAACTCTTCCTTAATCGTTTACGCATAGCCCTGAGTGTAAAGCACCCACGGGCTGTTTTCGTCTTTCCTACTGAAAACGAAGTTCCAGTCGGAAATATACGAATGCGGCTCCTGCGCCTGAGTTTCCTTGCCCGTCAGGTAATCGGCTTTAACGACAAGAATGTTCTCCGCTTTGCTCACTCCGTCAATCTGACCGATGAACGATTTTGCATAATCGAACCATTTATCACTGTAATATATCTTTACGGGATACCGCTTCACTTCGCCCGAACACAGCTCATGTTCGGCAAGCTTTGCACATTCTTTGATGTCCTCATAGGAATATACAGAGCTTTTTTCAAGCTCATAGCCGGGCTTATATTTTCCGACGGCCACACCGGCAAAAAACGCACCGATAACAGCAATAAAAACGAAAGCAATCGCTATAGCTTTTTTCATACTTACACCCCCTTTCGTCTCAGCCGAGCGCACAAAGCAAAAAGTCCTTGTTCCTTGCAAGCACCTCACGAAGCGACCAGACAATCTGCTGCGGATAAAACGGAAGATACGCCGTAACACCGTATGCTTCAACACCGAGCTTCTCAGCTATATATAGTGCACGAGAAATATGATAAGGCTGAGTAATTATTATTATCCTCTTTGCGCCAAAATTTTTCTTTGCATTACAAATACTTTCATAGGTTGAAAAACCAAAATCATCAACAGTAATGTCATTCTCTGCAATACCGTTTTCAAGGCTGACACTTTTCATTGTTGCAAGCTCATTATATCTTTCTCCGCTGTTATCGCCTGTCAGAAGAAGGGAAGCTCCGTTTTGGTTCTTAAAAACCTCCGCACCCATTTTCAGCCGTTCTGCAAGCATGCGAGACGGTGTTCCGTCCTCATTTACACCGCATCCGAGCACAAGAACATAGTCAATTCTGTCAAGACGAGAAGCCTCTTCAACCGTCAGTATATTCTTTTCCTGCGAGAGTATGACATAAAAGTTCACGCCGAGAATATAGCAAGCGAGAACGAAAAACAGCATAAGGGAACAGGCAAGAATTATTTTCAGATTTTTCGGCAGCCTTTTCTTTTTCATTTTCAACAGTCCTTTTTCTTTTCTGTTTTCAGTATATCAATTATATCAGAATATACAATAGGATTCAGGAAATCGTAAGTCTGCCGTAAGATAATCTTAATATATTCACAGATTGAATCTGATTTTCAGATTATGCAGTCAGATTTTTCGTCAGATTGGATAAAGCCGCTCAGGAATCCTATCGGATTTCAAGCGGCTTTTAGTTTCCAAAAACAAAACGGACTGTTCCCGAACAGCAGAACAGTCCCAAAATTCAGTTATCTTTCACACTCAAAGCATACCCAGCCCTTATCGCTGTGGCGTGCCTTGATTCTGAAGCCGTATTTGTTGAAAGCATCAACAACTTCCTGCTCCTTGGTGTCAATGATGCCGCTTGTGATGAACACTGCGCCCTCTTTCATAAAAGAGGCAACATCCTTGCAGAACATTATGATTACATCCGCAACAATGTTCGCAACAACAACATCAAATTTTCCGCTCACCTTTTCGGTCAGATTGCCCTCAAGAACAGTGTATTCAGGCTCCTTGAAGCCGTTGACTTCACCGTTTTCTCTTGCGGTTTTAACAGCGAGAGCATCAATATCAACGCCGACAGCGTTTTTTGCACCGAGAAGAAGTGCCGCAATGGAAAGTATGCCGCTGCCGCAGCCAACATCAAGAACAGAAGTTTCCGCAGTTATATACTTTTCAAGTGTTTCAAGGCAAAGACGGGTTGTTTCGTGTGTGCCGGAACCGAAAGCAAGCCCGGGTTCAATGCTCAGAACAGTTCTGCCCTGCGCATCGGCATCTTCCCAAAGAGGCCGGATAAGCAGCTTTTCTCCGACAGGCATTGCATGGAAATATTGCTTCCAATTATTTTCCCATTCCTCTTTTTTGCACTCATTTGTTTCAATCTTGTTTTCAATTCCTTCAGCGGACAGCCTTTCGCTCAGAAACGCAACCGCTTCAAGCGGGTTTTCCTCCGGTGAAATGTAAACATGAACAAAAGCCTTTGTTCTGTCCTTTTTCAAAAGCTCATCGTCAATCAAATCAATATGAGCGATTTCCCATGCCTGTTGCTCAAGGTCACGGTAATCTTCAATATATATTCCATACGGTACGACCATTGTTGCGATGTCGCCGGCCTTTTCAACATCTTCGGCTTTCACGCCGATTTTTACCTCAGTCCATTCACTCATTTATTTTTCCTCCGTTTTCAAAATTGCCGCAGAAAGAGCCGGCAGATGTAAAGAACCTTTTTCAACTCTTTCACCCAGTAATGTTTCAGCATGATTCCATTCTTCGGGAAGATAGTAATCTATATCATGCTCATTACGATTGACAACGACAAAAATTCTGTCGTTGTCATCCTCACGAGTATAAGCAAGGCAGGACAGCATCTCAGAAACTGTGAAATATGTTCCCTCTTTCAGACAATGACAGCCCCGGCGTATTCTTCCGAGATTTTCATAAAATGAAAGCAACTCCTTGTTTTCGTTGCCCCATGGGTAGCAAACACGGTTAAAAGGATCTTTATATCCCTGCATACCCGCTTCGTCTCCGTAATAAAGTGACGGTACGCCCGGAAGCGTATACTGAATCACGGCAGCAAGCTTCAAAAGCTTGACTCCCCTTTCATACTGTTGGGGAGAAAGAAGCCGTCCGCTCTGCCAAAGGCGGTCTCTTCCCTCGCAGCTTTCACCTGCAAGGGCTGTTATTGCCCTCATTGTGTCATGAGTCCCGATATGGTTCATCAAAACATCAACAACACATTTAGGATAGTTTTCAAGCACAGTGAGTATCTTTTCAGAAAAGCCCTCGACAATTCCGCTGCGGATAAAACCTAAAATTGCTTCGGAAAACGGATAGTTCATAACGCTGTCGAGCTGTGCACCCTGAAGATAGCGCCGTCTGCTGCCATAGCTGCATTTGTTTGAAGCATCTTCCCAGACTTCGCCGAGAATGAGGGCATCGCTTTTTTCCGCTTTGACGGACTTCCGAAACTCATCAAGAAATTTGTCCGGAAGCTCATCCGCAACATCAAGCCGCCAACCGCGCACACCTACCTTGAGCCACCGCCTTGCAACGCCGTTATTTCCGGTGATGAAGTCAATAAAGCTTTTGTTTTCCTCATTAACCTCCGGAAGAGTTTCAAAATTCCACCAGCTTTTGTAATCATAAGGCCAGGTTCTAAATGAATACCAGCTGAAAAACGGTGATTTTTCCGACTGATATGCACCTATCGTATCATACCTTCCGCACTTGTTAAAGTAACGGCTGTCATCTCCGGTATGGCTGAAAACACCGTCAAGGATTATGGAGATGCCGAACTTTTCCGCAGCATCGCACAGCTCCCTGAGATCCTGTTCGGTTCCGAGTATACTGTCGATTTTTTCATAGTCGGAGGTGTTGTAGCGGTGGTTGCTCTGAGCTTCAAAAATCGGGTTTAGATATATACATCCGACTCCGAGACTCTTCAGATACGGAAGTTTTTCCTTTATTCCGACAAGGTCACCGCAAAAATAATCATTGTTGAGAACCCTTCCGTATTTATCGGGACGCCACGACGGCTCGCCGCCCCAATCGGAGCGCAGCACACGATCCGGAGGGACATTCTTTTTTTCCTGTCCGGAGCGATAAAAACGGTCGGGAAAAATCTGATAAATCACGCCGCCCTTGAGCCATTCGGGAGTTTCAAAGTCTTTTGAAAAAACCGTCAGCTGAAAATCGTTCTTTCCTGCGCTGAGGACACCGCAAGAGCCGTCATTTCGCCTGATTGAAGTCTTTCCCCAGGCAGTTGTATACTCAAAGTGATAGAAATAAAGTCCGGTTTCGTTTTCAAGATAATCAAGGCACCACCATTCCTCGTTATCTCCCTGCATTGAAAGCCAGAAAAAAGGAAAACGCTTTTCATTTTCACCGTCTCTGTTAATGACAAGCTCAACTTTGCTGCAGGAAAGCGACCGAGGAAGAACAATTTTAAATGTAATCTTTTCGCCCTGCTTCACTGCTCCGAACGGTGTTTTGTGGAGTGGGCTGCGAGAATTAAAGGGTATATATTCCATAAAGACTTCCTTTGAATCATGATTCGCCCCAAACGGGCATAGGATATATCAGGTAACTGCTGATTTAAACAGGTAAAGGTGGACTGAATATGTTTTATGTCTCAGTAAAATCGTCAAGTCTGAAAACAATTGCACTCATTGCAGCCGTTGCAGTTTTTGCAACAATAGGCGGAGTATACGCTGTCAGAAAGAGCAAAAGCGCACCCGTTTCAAAAATGAACGGAATTGTTTATAAAGCCGGGACAGCTGAAGAACGGCTTTCCTTCCTTTCACAGTTCGGGTGGGATGTTTCAGAAGAACCGGCCGAAGTCAAGGAGGTTGTCATTCCCGAAGAATTTGACGATGTGTATAATCAATACAATGCTATACAAAAGCAACAAAAGCTCGACCTTGAAAAATACAAGGGTGCAAGGGTGAAATGCTGGTCATATTATGTCAGAAACTACCCCGGCTATGAAAACAGCGAGGGCGTCATCAGAGCAAACCTGCTTGTTCTTGACGGGGTTGTTATCGGCGGAGACATTTCAAGCACGGAGCTTTCCGGCTTCATGCATACCTTTGATTTTCCGCAGGAAAGATCAACAGTGAGCAACACCTCAGAAACAGCGGCTTAATCGCCGTTTTCATCGCCTTCAATTATCCATTCCTTATATTCGTCAAGAAGGGACATTTCAGCTGTAGCCCGCATATAAAGTCCGCTTTCACGGTACTCCTCCTCATGAACAACACCCTCGTACCTTATTCTTGCGGCTGCAGCACCGTTTTTGAACGGAATCAGAAAAGAGGCAGTTTTCCGGGTCTGAGGAAGTTCATTTTGAATTGCCGAAAGCAGTTGCTCAAATCCGCGTTCATTAAGAGCCGAGATCAGAACGGTTTTTCCAAAAGTCGGCATTGAATAAACATCACCGACCAAGTCGCATTTGTTCATCACTGTAACCACAGGGGTTGAAGAACAGCCAAGCTCATCAAGAACTTTTTTTGTTACTTCAAGGTGCTGTGAGCAATGCTCGTCCGAAGCATCGCAGACATTAAGGATGACCGATGCTTGCGCTGCTTCTTCAAGAGTTGATTTGAATGCTTCAACAAGTTTGTGCGGCAATCTGCGTATCAGACCGACCGTGTCAACAAGCATTACGCTCCTGCCGTCAGGCAGAGTCAGCGCACGGGATGTTGGATCGAGGGTTGCAAAGAGCTTGTCTTCAGCCAAAACGCCCGCATTCGTCAATGCGTTCATAAGCGTTGATTTTCCTGCATTTGTATAACCGACTATTGCAACGGTCTGGACACCGTCTTTTCTGCGTCGTCTCCGCAAAAGGTCACGGCGCTTTTCAAGTTCGCAAAGCTGTTCTTCAAGCTTTTTGATTCGTCTGTTGATATGTCTTCGATCACTTTCAAGCTTTGTTTCACCGGGACCCCTTGTTCCAATTCCGCCTCCGAGACGGGAAAGCGTCTGACCCTGTCCGGCAAGACGGGGCAAAGAGTATTTCAATTGAGCAAGTTCAACCTGAAGCTTGCCCTCGCCTGTTCTTGCTCTTGCAGCAAAGATATCAAGAATAAGCATGGTCCGGTCAATCACACGCACACCGGTAAGCTTTTCAAGGTTACGCTGCTGCGACGGAGTGAGTTCACTGTCAAAAATCAACAGGTCAATATCCTGGGCCGAGCAAAACGCAATGATTTCAGCAAGCTTTCCGACACCGACAAAGGTTGCGGCTTCCGGTCGCTCCTTTTTTTGTATGAGCTTTCCGAGAACTTCTGCTCCTGCCGTATGGGCAAGCTCCTCAAGCTCGTTAATGGAAACCTCGGCGTCAAATTCGCCGGTATCAACGCAAACAAGTAAAGCTCTTTCCTTTTCCTGCTTGTTTTCATACATTTCCATATCTGACGCCTCCCTTGACAGTTATTTTATAATATGCACAGTTCTTTCGGAAATTCAGTAAGATTACGGCAACCTTCATCGGTAACATAAACCATATCTTCAATTCTTATTCCAAATTCACCCGGGATATATATACCCGGTTCAACTGTTACAATGTGGCCTGTTTCAAGAACTGTGTCGCTATGCGGAGAAAGATTCGGAAACTCGTGAATTTCAATACCCACCCCGTGACCGAGACCATGTCCGAAGTATTCGCCAAACCCTTTTCCGACAATAATATCTCTTGCCGTCCTGTCAATATCAGAACATCTTTTTCCGGCGCAAATTTCAGAAATGGCGTCTTTTTGTGCTTTCAGAACCGTTTCATAAACATCACGCTGTTTGTCAGAAACATCCCCGACAGCAAATGTTCTTGTCATATCACTGTGATAGTCGTTATATACCGCTCCGAAATCAAAGGTAATGAAGTCGCCGGATTCAATCCTTTTACTGCCGGGAACACCATGCGGCATTGAACCGTTCTTTCCGGAAACAGCAATCGTTTCAAAGGAAAGTGCCTGAGCGCCGAGTTTCAGCATTGTGTAATCAAGCTCAAGCGAAAGCTCACGTTCAACAGCCCCGACCTTAACTTCAGGCAGCAGCATTTCAAGCGCCTTTTCCGCAATACGCTGAGCCTTAACAATATTCCGACACTCCTCTTCACTTTTCATGGCGCGAAGAAGCTCAATTTCACCGTCAAGCTTTTGGGTTTCAAATTCAACATCAGAGAACTTTTTTTGAAGTTCATTGAGCCTTTTGACGGTTATTCTTGCGCCCTCAACGGAAATCGACTTGATGCAAAGCTCGCCGACAAGCGGAACAAGCGACTTTTCAAAGTTTTCAAAAAGCAAAACAGCATCAACTGTCTTTATCGTTTTGCAGGCAGCCTCAAAATAGCGGCTGTCCGTTAGAAAAAAGGCATTTTCGCCCGTTACCAAAAGGTAGCCGTTTGTTGAAGAAAAAGATGTAAAATAACGGATATTATCTTCGCTCATAATAAGAGCGGAAGCGTTGCGCTCACGCAGCATATATTTCAGTTTTTCAATCGACATTAAAACACCGTCTTTCATGTTGAACCCGTCTGCTCAATTGACGGGAGCAACCGTCAAAAAGATATTATAACAAAAACGGGCAATGGAAAACCATTGCCCGCCGAGATTTTGGTTTACTTGTATTTACGCTTACGAGCAGCCTCAGACTTCTTTTTTCTTGCTACGGAAGGCTTTTCATAATGTTCTCTTTTGCGAACTTCCTGAATGATTCCGTCGCGAGAGGTCTGTCTTTTAAATCGTCTCAGAGCGCTGTCAAGAGATTCGTTTTCTTTAACTTTAACCTGACTCATCTATAATTCCCTCCCTCCGCCTGTTTAGCAGGGGTATATTTCCACATAGGATACGCTAAATATTATACAATAACATTTTTAGCTTGTCAAGAGTTAATTTTAAACAATACAAAACATTTGGCAGCTTTTTTGAATCAAAAATCACTTCGCAACAATATTTACGAGTCTTCCCTTGATGTAAAGCTCTTTGACGATGTTCTTTCCCTCAAGTTCAGCTGAAACTTTTTCCTCTTTCTTGGCAAGAGCAATTGCATCGGCATCGGAAATATCAGCCGCAACACTGATTCTTCCACGGAGCTTTCCGTTGACCTGAACCGCAATTTCAACAGTATCATCGGCACACTTTGATTCGTCAAAGGACGGCCATTCACTCACGGCAAGCATTGAACCGAGCGAAAGCAGTTCGTTGACCTCCTCTGTAACATGCGGTGCGAACGGATTGAGAAGAAGCAGGAAAGTGCGCAGTTCGTCTCTTGTTATCGAGCCGGCGGCATAAATCTCATTGAGCAAGGTCATCATTGCGGCAATCGCAGTGTTGAACTTGAGATTTTCAATGTCACTCGTAACCTTTTTGATTGTCTTATGGAATGCGCTTTCAAGTTCCTTTGAAAAGCCCTTGCCGTCTTTAACGATATCCTGAAGTCCCCATACTCTGTCTATGAAGCGCTTGCAGCCTTTAACGCTGTTTTCAGACCACGGAGCAGCTTTTTCATAGTCACCCATGAAAAGGACATATGTGCGAAGAACATCTGCGCCGAATTCATCAACAACATCGTTCGGGTCAACAACATTGCCCTTGGACTTTGACATTTTTTCTCCGTCGGGGCCAAGAATAAGACCCTGAGCGGTACGCTTTGCATAGGGTTCGGAAAACGGAACTTCACCGATATCATAAAGGAACCTATGCCAGAAGCGTGAATAAATCAGGTGGCGCGTTACATGCTCCATTCCACCATTGTACCAGTCAACCGGGCCCCAATAGCGCAGCTTGTCCATATCAGCAAAGCGCTCACTGTTATTCGGGTCTATGTAACGCAGGAAATACCACGAAGAACCTGCCCACTGCGGCATTGTGTCTGTCTCACGGCGGGCTTTTCCGCCGCACTTAGGACAAGTGCAGTTGACAAAGGATTCAATTTTTGCAAGGGGACTTTCACCGTCCGAGCCGGGCTTGAAGTCCTTAACTTCGGGAAGCTTCAGCGGAAGTTCTTCATACGGAACCGGAACCATTCCGCACTTATCGCAATATACGATAGGAATCGGTTCGCCCCAATAACGCTGACGGTTAAAAGCCCAGTCCTTCATCTTATACTGAACACCCTTTTCGCCAACGCCCTTTTCCTTGAGGAAGCAAAGCATCTTTTCAATTGCCTCTTCCTTTTTCTTGCATCCGTTGAGGAATCCGGAGTTGACAACTTCACCCTCGCCGGTATATGCTTTTTCGCCTATATCTCCGCCTTTGATGACCTCAATGATATCAACGCCGAACTTCTTTGCAAAATCATAGTCACGCTGGTCATGAGCCGGAACAGCCATGATTGCTCCGGTACCGTAGCCCATCATTACATAGTCGGAAATAAAGACAGGTATCTCATTTCCGTTGACGGGATTGATTGCCGAAAAGCCGTCAAGACGAACACCGGTTTTGTCCTTGACAAGCTGAGTTCTTTCAAACTCGGTCTTCTTTGCACATTCGGCTCTGTAAGCTTCAACTGCGTCAAAATTTCTGATGCGGTCTTTATACTTATCAAGCAGCGGATGCTCCGGTGCCATAACCATAAAGGTTACACCGAAAAGGGTATCGGGACGGGTAGTATAAATTCTGAAGCTTTCGTCAATATCCTTGAGCTTGAAAACAACAAATGCACCGGTTGATTTTCCGATCCAGTTTTCCTGCTGAAGACGAATGTTGGGGAGGAAATCCACCTTATTGAGTCCCTCAAGGAGTTTGTCGGCATATTCGGTTATGCGAAGATACCATACATCCTTTGACTTTTGAACGATTTCGCTGTGGCAGATATCGCACTTTCCGCCCTGTGAATCTTCGTTGGAAAGGACAACCTTGCACGACGGGCAGTAGTTAACAAGTGTTTTATCCCTGAAAGCAAGTCCGTTTTCAAACATCTTGAGGAAAATCCACTGAGTCCACTTATAATAATCCTCCTGAGTTGTGTCAACAACTCTTGTCCAGTCGAAGGAAAAACCGACTCTTCTGAGCTGACTTGTGAACTTTTCAATGTTCATGTCAGTAACCTTGCGCGGATGGATTCCGGTTTTTATTGCATAGTTTTCCGTCGGAAGTCCGTATGCGTCAAAGCCTATGGGAAACAGGACATTATAGCCCTCCATTCTGCGCTTTCTTGAGATTACCTCAAGACCGGAATAAGCCTTGATGTGACCGACATGCATTCCGGCTCCGCTTGGATACGGGAACTCAACAAGGCCATAGAACTTTTTCTTTTCGGAATTGTCCTGAGCATGAAAAACACCGCACTCTTCCCATTTTTCCTGCCACTTTTTCTCTGTCTTTTTAAAGTTGTAGTTCAAATTTATCACTCCGTATATTTAATCTCTGTTATCCGTAATATCATTGATATCAATTTGCGCAGCGTCCGACCAGAGCCGTTCAAGGTTGTAATACTCTCGACTTTCACCGGTGAAAACATGAACGATGACTGAACTGTAATCAAGCAGTATCCAGCCCGTTGCCCTGCCCTCAATGTGCGAGGGTTCAATCCCCTTTTGCGAAAGCTCATATTCAACCTCATCCGCAAGCGCTTTGACATGGGTGTTTGAAGTACCGGAAGCTATTACAAAATAATCAGCAACAATTGAAAGCTCGTTGATACGCAAAGCTTTGATGTCAATCGCCTTTTTGCGGTCAAGCACTTTCACAATTTCTCTTGTTAATTCAAGTTCGTTCATTGGCATTTTTCCTTTCTGTTTCATCCCTGAGCGAAACACCGAGTATTATCAGTTCATTATAAAAGCTGAGACTGTCGTTATGAATAACCAACTCATTTTTTGAAAGCTTTTTGAGTGTATATTTCAATGAATAAAGCGACGCCTTTTCAAGGCTGATCTTTGAAAGCGAGCGCATTACATCAACATCGGGATAGTCACGCTCGGCAGAAATATAATCGGCAATATAAACAATCTTTTCCAGCAAGCTCATTCCGGCTTTTCCCGTTGTGTGATAACGGACAGCCGAGAGAATTTCTTCATCGGTTATACCAAGCTTGTTTTTTATATAAACCGGCGCAGTCATTGCATGCCAGAGTTTCGGGTTATTTTTTTCAACCTGACTTAAAATTATACCATCACTTTCAAATAATTTCAACTGTCTTTCTTTGGTTTCGTTTTTTGTGATGTCATGAAGAAGTCCGGCAAGGTATGCCTTGTTTTCATCTGCACCGTACAAATCCGCAAGCTCCTTTGCGCTTTCGGCAACGCCGAGCGAATGGATATATCGGTTTTCGTCAAGTCTTTCCCTCAAAAGTGCTTTGATGTTTTCATAAGAATCAGTCGGATTGGCCGAATAGAAGGCCTTTTCTTTAATATATTCATTTGCTTTTTCAGTCAACATATCACTCAGATTTCTTCCCTCCATCGCTTTTTGGCGCACTTCGGTTGAAGAAAGCTCAAAAGCTTCGCATTCAAGAATAATGAATCTGTTTTCCGGAAGTTTCAACACACTTTTGCAGTATTCAGAAAGAGTCTTTCGACTGACTGATTTTTCCCTTGTCATTACACAAAGGGAAGCACAATTCAGAATGTCCTCATAGCGATACCACTTATCAAAGCTCAACAGCATATCCGAACCGATAACCAGAAAAAACTCGTCATCGGGGTACAGCTTTCTGAGTTGTTCAATTGTCCGAACGGTATAGCTTTTTCCTTTGCGCCTAAGCTCAAGGTCTGATATTTCATACTTTGCGCCGCAGAAAGTGCGTCGGCAAAGTTCAAGCCTGTCCTCGCCTTTCAGCAGCCTGTCCGAAGCTTTATGAGGCGGAAGAAATGCAGGCATAATTATCATACGGTCAAGTCCCGCACCTTCAATCGCCTTTTCGGCGAGGCGCAGATGCGCAATATGCGGCGGATTGAATGTTCCGCCGAAAAGACCGGTTCTGCTCATTTGCGTTT
>JAEDHZ010000224.1 GCA_016292705.1 Clostridiaceae bacterium | reverse complement strand
AAACCGGTTGTGAAGCCCTTATATTTGTCTCTGTCCGCAGAGCTCAGCTGCTGCTGTTTTGTGTAAACCTCATTGACGATAATATCTCCGATTCTTGTTGGGCCTTTTGTAACTCTGCCCTGACGGATGTCATAAATCTTTTGCTCAGCTGAGTCAAGGAGAAGGTCAGCTGAGCTTTCGGTTGAGGATGCTTCCTCAATAATATCTTTGGAAACGTTTATGAGTGAGCGTATGTAAAACTTTTCCTTAATGATATTGCAATAGCTTTCAACATTTTCAGTTGAAGGCACCGATTGAGCAAGTTGATAGAGATAGTTTTTTCCGCTTGCGTCATCATAAATCTTGTCCGCCTTGAGTTTTTCAAGAACAATCAGTGGATCGATTTTTCCGCCGGAAGCATCAATTTCCTGCATGATAATGAAAATTGATCGATGAGCCGGCATATAGAAATACTCGGGCTTAACAATAACCATGACCTGGGACAGGCATTCCGGCTCACTGAGCACACTTCCCAGAACCGCTTGTTCAGCTTCAAGGCTGAACGGAATGTTGACATCGTCAAGACTAATAATGTTTCCGGTCGAGGGCATGATTATTCACCAACCATAACATAGAGTTTTGCGGAGATGCCCTGATAAAGCTTGATTTCAAACTCATAGGTTCCGAACTGTTTGATGTCGTCAACTATTATTTTTCTCTTATCTGTTTCAATTCCGAATTCTGCTTTGAGCTTTTCGGCAATTTCCTTTGAAGTCACAGAACCGAAAAGCTTTCCGTTCTGCCCGGCTTTTGCCGTGATATGAATGGTTTTTCCTGAAATACTTTCAGCAGTTGCTTTTGCAGCAGCAGTTTCAGTATCAATTCTGTATTTCTCAGCCTGCTGCTTATTCTTGAGTTCAGACATTGCCTGAGCGTTTGCTTCGGCAGCAAGTCCTTTCGGAAAAAGGAAGTTTCTTGCGTATCCATCGGACGCATTGACAAGCTCACCTTTCTTTCCGAGTCCTTTTACATCCTGCTTTAATATAACTTTCATGATTTAACCTCCGTTGTTTCAGTAATATATTTATCAATAGCTTTTTTCAACCGTACGGTTGCCTGCTCAACTGTAAGATTCACAAGCTGGCAGGCAGCCATTGTCTGGTGACCGCCTCCGCCCAGAGTTTCCATGATGAGCTGAACATTAACCTCACCGTAGGATCTTGCGGAAATGTTGACTGTCCCCGGTGTTTCAAAAAGGACAAATGATGCCCTGACCCCTTCAACATTCAGCATCTCATCCGCTGCCTGCGAAGTAATAAGCCTGATTTTTTTGCTTTTGAATCCGGCAACTGAAATTGCATAGCCGCGTTCATAAATATATGAATCATCAATGATGCTGTTGCGCAAATGAAAAATATCCATATCATTTGCGAAGAGCTTTTTAACCTCTATAGGGCTTGCAGACCTTGCCCTGAGATATGCGGCAGCCTCAAAGGTTCTTACTCCTGTCCGGATAATAAAGTTTCTTGTGTCAAGCGATATTCCGGCGAGGAGCGCTTCAGCAGTGAATTTGTCAATGAACGGCGCAGTGTCAATATATTCACACAATTCAGAAACCATTTCACAAGCTGAAGAAGCAGTCGGAACATGATAAAACATCACGGTATTTTCAATGAAACCAACTGACTTTCTGTGGTGATCAATAACCATGGTTTTCTTTGCCAGATCAACAAGTTCAGGTGATTCGCAAAAGTCTTTTTTGTGTGTATCAACAATAACAAGTAGTGTATTTTCACCCATCAGATAACGTGCTTTTTCCGGACGAATGAGCACATCGGACGGAAAATGTTCTTCAAAAGACTTGACCAAAGGCGAAGCAAGAGTCGTGTCACCATCAATAACAATATTAGCTTTCTTCAAAAAGTGATCGGCAATTGCATACATACCGATTGCTGCACCGAAAGCATCAAAATCTGAAAAACGATGCCCCATGATGAGAACATTATCACTGTCATTTATGATTGTTGCAATTGACCTTGAAATCAAACGGGTTCGAACCTTGTTGCGCTTTTCAACGCCTGCGGAAACTCCGCCAAAAAACTTATACTGCGCTTCATGACGGATAGCAACCTGGTCTCCGCCGCGGCTTTGAGCCATATCTAACGCCTGCTTCGCTGATTCGTTGGAGTCGTTGAGCGAAGCTTCCTTGCCGACACCTATTGAAAGTGTCACACCGCAGTTCTTTCCGTCATAGCTCATCTGACGAACCGTTTCAAGTATTGAAAACCGGTCAGCTATCATTTTTTGCAGCGAACGCTCTTCAACAAAAAACATCATTCTTGTTGTTGAATACTTTCTGCAAAGTCCGCCGTAAGATGTTACCCAATTATCAATTTCCTGTTCTATACGACCGAAAATGGAAGCAACATCGCTCTCTTTAAATGTCTGATATATTTCATTCGCATTGTCAATAACGCTGAGCATTATTGAAGGACGGGTGTCATAGTATTCCTTTTCTGTGATGCGCAGCCTTGTCTCGTCAAAGAAATACAGCAAATACAGATATTCATCGTCAACTTTCATTTCGTTTGAATAGACGGCAAAATACTGAGAGTTTGCTTTAATCTTGAACCCCCTGCCGTCAATCAGCCGGTCAACAGAGCCTTCACGGTTGAGAACGGTTCTGATGTTGCAGACCGGAGTTTTTTCTGCAACGGCGAAAGTCTTTTTAAAGCTATCGTTTATCCAGACGATAAGGCCGTCCCTTTCAATCACGGCGCAGGCAACACTCAGGTTTTTAAAAGCTTCGCCCTGTTCCACATCAAGCTCAGAAACAATTGAATTGACCTGATGAAGCAGCTTTTGCTTAACCCGCTTCTGATACATCC
>JAEDHZ010000017.1 GCA_016292705.1 Clostridiaceae bacterium | reverse complement strand
TATTTTTTTGATAGGAAGTAATAAAAATTGCAACTTATCTCACTTATCCGTTCAAATAGGGATAGAAACACAAAAAATCGGCTGTCGTACTATGGCGGTCTTTATAAGAAAAAACAGCCGGGTAACTCGAAAGGGTTTGCCCGGTTGCCGCTTTTTAAAGTACAATACTTCCTTTGAAAACCGTATATTGACATTTTTTTGGTATATGTTAATATTTGTGTTAACAAAACATTGCGCAAAACTTTAATAAGGAGTTGTTGTCAATGAAACGAATTCTTGCGTTTATACTCAGTTTGGTATCAATTTTTGGAATTGGAAGTTATAACATCAAAAGCGAGATGATTAACCCGGAACTCAGAGCAGTCGGTTCGGCAGTGAGGTTGATCTGGCCGAGTTTTAACGAAAAGAAATTCGTTTTTTGCAACAGCGCTCTTGATAAAATCGGCAAGGTATTATTCAAAACAAAAAATGCACAGTGCCGGGAAATATATGTTCCCCGCAACGATGGGACACAGATGCGTATGTGTCTGTATATCCCGAATGAGCAAAAGGAAAATGTTCCGGGAGTGCTTTGGATTCACGGGGGCGGTTACGCTATTGGAATTCCCGAACAAGACAGCTCATATATTGACGATTTCATTGAAAAATCGGGCTGCATTGTTGTTTCTCCCGATTACACAAGGTCAACAGATGCGCCTTATCCTGCTGCTCTTAACGACTGCTATGCCTCACTCAAATGGCTTTGCGAAAACGCAGCGGAATACGGTATCCGCAATGACCAGATTTTTATCGGCGGCGACAGCGCCGGCGGTGGTCTTGCGGCAGCGGTAACGCTTTTTGCAAGGGATAAGGGTGAGTTTTCAATCGCTTATCAGATGTTGGTATATCCGATGTTAGATGACAGAATGATTACGGATTCATCACAAAACAATGACGCTCCTATCTGGAACAGCAAATCAAATGAAGAGGCGTGGAAGCTTTATCTCGGCAGTCTTTACGGCACGGATGATGTTCCGAAATATGCTGCCCCTGCCAGGGAAACGGATTATTCAAATCTTCCTCCGACAATAACATTTGTCGGAACTATTGACCCTTTTCATGATGAAACGCTTCAGTATGCCGAAAACTTAAAAAACGCAGGAGTTGAAACTTGCGTGCAGGTTTATGAGGGTTGCTTCCATGGATTTGATTTGTTTTCGTATACTTCAGTTGCACAAAAGTCAAGAGAGTTCCTTTTGGAAGGCTTTTCAAATGCAGTCAAGACCTGCTTCAAAGCTCAGCCCGAAACACATTGATATTAATCACGCAACAGTATGACCAAAGAAAACGGTGCAACCAAATTTTAAGGCTGCACCGTTTTCTTTAAACATCTCCTATCAGGAGAATACTGTTTTTCCGTTTCATACCTAAGCAGAGCGTCAGTCTTTCGGGCAAGAATACTCCAAAGCTTCCTTGCTGTCGCAAACACCCTTTGTTGTCGGGTCAACAAGAACACCGATTGTTGTCAGTGCAGAAACTGCTGTTGAACCGATATTCAATACTGAATCTTCGGTAAACCGGGGAACAACGCCGAAAAGCCCAAGAACCGAATAGACAAAAGCCGTGATAGCCGGAATGAATGTCATCCAGAACACGGGATTTCTGAGTCGGACTTTCCAGTTGATTTTCATTCTTTCCCCTCCTTTCCTTTTGCAGTTTCCTGCGTATATGCAGGCCGTTACATTTTATGACGGGAAAAAACGAACCGTTCCGAAACAAAACGCCGCACACCTTTCCTTTCCGGCAGGTCTGCGGCGATGTTTTTTTCAGATTATTGAAGCGGCAGAGCTTTCAGTTCACTGACAAGTGTCTGCGCCGCAAGGGCGTTTGACTGCTTGTTCGGATGTCCGTCAATTGCGCTGCCGTAGGTGCCCATTTCAAAGGAAAGGGTTGCACAGCGAACAAAGCTGTCACCGGTTTCGGCCTTATATGCTTCCGCCGCACGCTCAATTGCAGGGTAAAGCGAATTGTTCATGTCGCCGAGAACGCAGAGAATATACGCAGACGGGTTGCGCTGTCTGACAAGGTAAAGAAGCCGCTTATATTCATTCTCAAAAGCTTCAATGCTTCCCTGCGTGCTGCAGTATGAGGCGTCATTTGTTCCGAGGTTAATGACAACAACATTCGGAACAAAACCGGAAAAGTCCCAGCTTGGCGCATCGGTTGAATTGGAAATTGCGCAGTCATAGTGCTTGAAAATGACATAATCGTTTGCTCTTCCGTTTGATGAAAAGCCGGTCAGAACTCCGTAGCCGGAAAAAGCAACAGCGTTGCAGTCGGCAAAAAGCTCCTTTGCGGCAAGATAAGCATAGGTTTCTGCAAAATTCTCCGTTCTTGTTGAAAAGGCTGCGTTCGGGCTCTCCTCGTCAAGACCGTAGCCCGCCGTGATTGAGTCGCCGATGAATTCAATCCTCAACTGCCTTTGTGGCGCAGGGCAGATATCGCCCTTTGCGTTTGCGGTTATTGAAGCAATTCCGACAGTTGAATATACAGATTCGGAAGCTTTGAGAATCTGAACCTCCGCATCACCGCTTATCGAGGAAAGGTCAACGGTGATGCTTTCGCTTTCCTCGTCAAGAACAACATCTGCAGCGGTTTCGCCGTTGACAAGGATAAGCACACGGGGACGGTGACTGTAGGGGACGGAGTAAGAGTTACGGACAAGCAGTTCAATTGTTGCGCTCTCTCCGTCGCAAAGGAAAGCACAGCCGCTTCCGGACATTGAAAACCAGAGCGTTCCGTTTTCAAAGAATGTTCTTCCGATGTTTTTAACAAAGTTTTGGTCGGGCATAAAGGAAATTATCCTGTTCTCAGTATTTTCGGGGAAACGGGGATTGGCGGCATAAAGCTTCGTTGTTGAGGAGGCATTGTCTTTTCCAAAGATACCGTTTAATCCGAGGCTGTCCTCAAATCGTTCAGAATCAAAGTTGATAACAATGAAAACAAAACAAATAAGAATAACAAAAAACAGGGAAACCGCAATAATTCGAAGAGTTTTCCTTTCCATTGTTTAACCTCCCGATGTGGTTGCGAAAAAATATTCAGTATAATAACATATAATTGCCGCAAGGTCAAGAGTGCCCATGTACGGCTGAAAAGCGGCAATCTCTCTCACCGTTTGACTTCCGGCGAATAAAATGGTATTGACCGGGGAGGTGAAAGAATGAATACCCAATATGAACTTAGCTGTGTTGTCAAGAATTATCTTTCCTGCTATTATGAAATTCTTGACTGCATGATAGACAAAATGACAAACGCAAAAACAAGCTGCAGTATTTCTCAGAACTTCATCTGTCAGATGATACCTCACCACGAGGCAGCAATCAAAATGGCAGAGAATCTTTTGCGCTATACGACTTGTATTCCTCTTCAGAATATGGCGAACTGTATTATTGCGGAGGAGACAGAAGGCATTGAATGCCTGAAGGAAATCCTTTGCAAATGTGAGAACTGCAAAAACAGCGAGCAGGATCTCTGCCTTTATAAGCGACGCTATGATGCAATAACACAGAAAATGTTTGACAAAATGGGCTTTGCCTGCGCAGATAACTGCCTCAATGCAAACTTTATCCGTGAGATGATTCCACACATGGAGGGCGGAATAAAAATGAGCAAAAATGCGTTGAGCTTCTGCGTATGTCCGGAGCTGAAGCCGATTCTCTGCTCGATCATTGATTCCCAGACAAAAGGCATTTGCGAGATGAAACGCCTGCTTTGCACAATCTGCCGCAAATGGTAGCGACTGAAAGCGAGCTGATGAAAAACCGCACGCCTGCCGTCATTCGGCAAGTGTGCGGTTTGTTGCGGTGTTTAATATTATTTGCCAATGAGATGCTTTGCAGCGTATGCGCCGATTTCGTCCCAGGCAGCTTCACCCTCCGGAAGGAGGTCACCCAAAAGCTGGAAGACATGCCACATTCCGCTGTATTCAGTGAGAGTGACTTCAACACCGGCTTTTCTCATCTTTTCGGCAATGGTGATTGATTCGCTATAGAGCACTTCGGCTGTTCCGACCTGGATGAGCGTCGGGCAGAATCCGTCATATTCAGCATACATAGGAGAAAGCTTCGGGTTGTGCAAATCGGCATCTCCTGCGTAAAGCCTGATAATATCCTCAACATCAAGCTCCTTGTCAACGCCCTCCCTGAATCCGAAAATCGGATCTATATACACATTGGTTTTGTATGATTCGCTTTCCGAAGCGAGATCCGACCACGGAGACATTGTTATTGCTGCACAGGGAAGCTCCCTTTTTGAGTCACGCAGGTTGAGGATAAGTTCAAGGGTGAGGTTTCCTCCGGCGCTGTCACCGATAACAACAATGTTCTCGGGCTTATAGCCGCTGTCAAGCATCCATTCCCAGCAGTCGAGAACATCCTCGAGTGCTCCGGGGAATATGGTTTCCGGTGCAAGCCGATAGTCAACCATAACAACCGTTGCTCCGTCGCAATAGTTTGAAAGCTTTTCTGCTTCCAGGCGGTAAACATCAAGAAGACCGAAAACGAAAGCTCCGCCGTGAATTTGGAAAATGACCTTGTTGCTGTTTTTGCTGTTTTCCTTTGTGAGCACTTCAGCGGTGCAGTTTTCAAGCTGAACCTTTTCATGCCTGAATCCGGCTGAGGGTATGTATACGGTCGGGAGGTTTGTGATTTTTCCGGCAACCTTTCCGAAGATTGCCCCGCCGCCCTCGGGATTTATAACCTGCATAACAGTGCGCATTCCCTCACGAACAACGAGCGAACGGAAGGAAAGGTCAGTGTCATCCGCAAAGGACGAAAGCAGTCCGAGCGAAATTCCGCAGGTAATTATGAGAGCGACCGCTTTTTTGAAAAGATTGTGAAGATTAGTCAACATTCTGGTTTCTCTCCTAACATGGTTTAGTTTACACAACGGGTAATTCTGTCACCGATTGTTGAACATATTATAATATGTGTAAACAAATTATTAATTTTAATTTGAAATTATAAATTGAAATTTTTTCAATTTTTTTCAACGATTTTTGTAGAAAATGTCGAGTCTTATTTTGCCTTTTCAGGCTGCGCATATCAATTAAACAGTTCTTTTTGGCTTTTTTGCCGGTATTTCTTGTTTTTTGCGGCTCAATCTTTGTCATTCTTCACGATTGAAGAAACAGAAAGCGAATGGTATAATATAATCACGATTTAAACTGCTAAAGCAAATAAATCTTCAATATTTTTGAATGCTGTGAGGGTGGATATATGTTTTCAAGTGAAATGTATGAGCTTGGCGCTCATTCATCAGTTATCAGAGAGATTTTTGAATACGCAAAAAAAAGGGCCGAGGTTGTCGGCAAGGAGAATATTTTTGATTTCAGCATCGGAAATCCGAGTGTTCCTGCACCGGAAATTGTCAATGAAACAATCAAAAAACTTCTTGACACTGTGCCGGCGGCTGAACTTCACGGCTACACTTCCGCCGTGGGTGATAATTCCGTAAGGCAGACCATTGCCGAGTATCTCAACAAGACATACGGCACATCGTTCAGGAAAGAGAATTTCTATATGACTGCGGGCGCGGCCGCTTCACTGACGATTACTCTCAATGCACTTTCCGAGCCGGGAGATGAACTTATTGTTCTTGCTCCGTATTTCCCGGAGTACCGTGTTTTTGCCGAAAAAGCCGGAATGAAAGTTGAAGTTGTTCCCTCGGACGAAAAAACGCTTTTGCCGGATTTTGAAGCTCTCCAAAAGGCGATAAACAAAAACACAAAGGCAATCATAGTCAATTCTCCGAACAATCCCTCCGGCGTTGTGCTTG
Organism: Clostridiaceae bacterium; assembly: GCA_016292705.1. Taxonomy (GTDB): domain Bacteria; phylum Bacillota; class Clostridia; order Oscillospirales; family Acutalibacteraceae; genus UBA6857. Next base: position 8,296 of record JAEDHZ010000017.1, on the reverse strand, counting down.
ACGAAGACTGCGTTAAAACCTTGTGTGCTTTGCTTGAAAAAAAGCAAAGTGAGTTTAACAAAAACATTTTCCTTATCTCGGACGAGCCGTACAGAGAGCTTGTTTACGGAGATGTTGAGGTTCCGTATCTTACGAAGTATTATAACAACACCATTGTCTGCTATTCGTTCAGCAAGTCGCTTTCTCTCCCCGGCGAGAGAATCGGATATATTCTTGTTCCGGACGAGGTCGCTTCCTCAGGGGAAATCTTCAAGGCTGTCTGCGGTGCTGGTCGTGCGCTCGGTTATGTGTGCGCTCCGGCTTTGCTTCAGTATGTTGTTAAGGAATGTGTCGGAAAAACCTCAGATATTTCTGTTTATGAAACCAACCGGAATCTGCTTGTTGAAACGGCAACGAAGCTCGGCTTTTCCTGCGCAAAACCTGACGGAGCGTTCTATCTTTTCATGAAGTCTCCGGAAAAGGATGCCGCAGCGTTCTGCGAAAAAGCAAAAAAGTATGAACTGCTCTTTGTTCCGAGTGATTCGTTCGGTTTTCCCGGCTATGTCAGAATTGCATACTGCGTTTCAACCGATATGGTAAAGAAAGCAATTCCCGCTTTTGAAAAGCTTGCAAAAGAATATTTCTAAGGAGTAAACGATGGACGAGCTGATTGAAATCAGAGAGAAAATCAACGAAGTGGACAGGCAGATGGCAGCCCTTTTTGAAGAGCGCATGAAGCTGGTCGGTTCTGTTGCCGAATACAAAATGAAACGGGGACTTCCCGTGTTTGACGAAAAGAGGGAATGCGATGTCATCAGGCGCAACGAGCAGCTTGTTGAAAACGAGGAACTTCGCTCCTATTATGTCAACTTCCTCAAGGACACAATGTCCGTTTCAAAAAGATATCAGCACAAAATCCTGGAGGGAATGCGTGTTTCATACAGCGGAGTTACAGGGGCTTTTGCCCAGATTGCCGTTGACAAAATTTTTCCTGATGCCGTTGCCGTTTCGTGCAAGGATTTCAAAGAGGCTTATGAAATGACGGAAACGGGCGAAACGGACTGCTGTGTTCTTCCGCTTGAAAACAGCAACGCCGGAGAGGTCGGAGCGGTTATTGACCTCATCTTTTCCGGGTCGCTTTATGTTAACGAGGTTTACTCCCTTTCAATCCACCAGTGTCTTGTTGCTTTGCCGGATAGCGAACTTTCCGATATCAGAACTGTTATCAGCCATCCGCAGGCACTTTCACAGTGTACAGAGTATCTGAGGCAGCTCGGCGTTCAGAAAAAGGAATGTGTCAACACCGCTGTTGCGGCAAAAACCGTCCTTGAAAACGGAGATAAAACCGTTGCCGCCATTGCAAGCGAGGATACGGCAAGGATTTACGGCTTGAAAATACTAAAGGAGAACATTAACGAGAGCGAGACGAACACAACTCGTTTTGCCGTCCTTTCGAGAGTTTCAAGCAACGCAAAAAGCGACAGTTCAATCATTGTTTTCACCGTTCCCGATGAGGCCGGCTCACTTGCACATGCAATTAATGTCATCGGTAACCACGGCTTCAGTATGCGCTGCATCAAAAGCCGTGCAATGAAAGGTCTGATGTGGACATATTACTTTTATGTTGAAATTGACGGCGACCTAAAGTCACGCAGGGGCTCATTCATGCTTGCCGAGCTTTCCGATTGCTGCGATAAGCTTAGGTTTGTCGGCTCATTCAACAATGCAAAGGCAGTGAAATAACATGATAATTCCGGTATCACTTGCAAACGACAGCTATGAAATAGTCATTGAAAAAGGTGCGCTCAAAAAAGCGGGAGAGCTTCTGAATATCAAAGGCAAGGCCCTTGTTGTGACGGACAGCGGTGTTCCGCAGGAATATGCTCAGATTCTTCTTTCGCAGCTTGACGAAGCCTGTTTGTATACTTTCCCACAGGGAGAGGAAAACAAGAACACGGACACCCTCCTTTCAATCTGCAAAACATTGCTTGAAAGGGACTTTACCCGTACCGACTGCGTGATTGCTCTCGGCGGAGGCGTAACGGGAGATATGGCAGGCTTTGCAAGTTCAATATATATGCGGGGTATAGACTTTTATAATATTCCGACAACCCTCCTTTCCCAGGTTGATTCCTCCGTCGGAGGAAAAACAGCGGTTGACTTTTGTTCTGCAAAGAATCTTATCGGTGCGTTCCATCAGCCGAAAAAGGTCATAATTGATCCGTTGTTGCTTTCAACCCTTGATGACCGTCAGATATCAAACGGTTTTGCCGAGGCGATTAAAATTGCCGTAACAAGCGACGAGAAGCTTTTTGAAATTTTTGAAAGCGGAAAGGCAATGGAGAAAATTGAGGAAGTCATTTTCCGTGCCGTCAGTGCAAAACGGGATGTTGTTGAAAAGGATGAAAAGGAAAGCTCCCTGCGTCGCGTGCTGAATTTCGGCCACACACTCGGCCATGCGATTGAAAGCAGCACGGGGCTCGGCGAATTGCTCCACGGAGAATGTGTTGCTCTCGGAATTCTTCCGATGTGCGGTGAGGAGATCCGCAAGAGGGTTGAAAAGGCCCTTCTGGGCGTCGGACTCAAAACACGGTATGACTATGACAGGGATGCGGTAAAATCATTCCTGAAGCATGACAAAAAGGCGAGCGGAAACACGGTCAGCATTGTCCTTTCGGACAAAATCGGCTCGTTTTATTTCAAAAAGGTCAGCCTTTCTCAGCTGGAGGAAATGATATGAAAAACACATTCGGAAATTCGTTTTGCGTGACCCTTTTCGGCGAAAGCCACGGACAGGCTATCGGTGCCGTGCTTGACGGACTGAAGCCCGGCGAGGAAATTGACCTCCAGAGAATTTCAGATCTCCTGAAGCTGAGAAAGGGTGCCGCCGCTTTTTCAACAAAGCGCAATGAAAAGGACGAATTTAAAATTGTCAGCGGATTTTTTGAGGGTAAAACAACAGGAACTCCGCTTTGCATACTCATTGAAAACAACGACACAAAAAGCGCAGACTATTCAAAAATGAAGTCTGTTGCCCGTCCGTCCCATGCGGATTACACAGCGTTTCTGAAGTATCACGGATATAACGACTACAGGGGCGGCGGTCACTTTTCAGGACGGGTAACGGCGGCACTGACTGCTGCCGGAGCTGTTGCCTTGCAGATTCTTGAAAGGCGCGGAGTAAAAATCGGTACGCATATCCTTTCCTGCGGTGAAGTGAGCGACAGACATTTTGAAAATTGCAAAGAGGATTTTGAAAAGCTTTCGTCGCTTTCTCTTCCCGTTCTCGATGACGCGGCAAGAGAAAAAATTGAAGAGAGGATTACCGCCGCACGCAAGGACGGTGACTCTGTTGGCGGTGTGCTTGAAACGGTGGTGACCGGCTTCCCGGCTTCGGTTGGAGAACCATGGTTTGATACGGTTGAGGGAGTGCTTTCCCATATTCTTTTCAGCGTTCCTGCCGTAAAGGGCGTCTCTTTCGGAGCGGGCTTTGATTTCGGAAAAATGACCGGATCTGAGGCGAACGATCCGTTCATGATTAAAGACGGAAAAGTTATGACACAAACGAACCGCAACGGCGGAATCAACGGAGGAATCACGAACGCAATGCCGATTGTCATCAACTGCGCCGTAAAGCCTACTCCGTCAATATATAAGACACAAAAAACAATAGATTTTGAAAAGAACGAACAGACCGAACTGCTCATAAAGGGCAGGCATGACCCGGCTATTATCCACAAAGCCTCGGTTGTTGTCACGGCGGTGACCGCCATTGCGTTGCTTGACCTTCTGAGCGGACGGTTCGGTACCGATCTGAACGGAATTTGAACTATGAAATACGGACTTTTGGGCAAAAAGCTTGCCCACAGCTATTCTAAAACAATTCATGAGGCGTTTGCACCGTATGAATATGAGCTTAAAGAACTGACAGAGGAAGAGCTTGACTCTTTCATGAAAAAGAAGGACTTTTTTGCCGTCAATGTCACAATTCCGTATAAGGAAACGGTGATGAAGTATCTGAGCTTCATTGACGACGCCGCAAAGGAGATAGGTTCGGTCAATACCGTTGTTAACAAAAACGGTGTGCTTTACGGTTATAACACCGATTTTTACGGCTTGCGTGCCTTGCTTTTGAAAAACGGCTTTGAGCTTGAAAACAAAAAGGTTCTCGTCCTCGGCAGCGGCGGAACGAGCAAAACGGCTGTGACCGTTTGCAGTTCGCTCGGTGCAAGGGAGATTTATGTTGTTTCAAGAAACGGAAAAGTGAACTATCAGAATGTTCTTTCGCTTCACAGCGATGTGCAGTATATCATTAACACAACTCCCTGCGGAATGTTTCCCGATAACAAAGGCAGCGCAATGAGCCTTTTTGGGTTTGATTGCCTTGATGGTGTCTGCGATGTGATTTACAATCCGCTTCGCACTTCTATGCTGCTTGAGGCGAAGGAGAGGGGACTGAAGTTCTGCGGAGGACTGTATATGCTCGTTATGCAGGCGGTTAAGGCGAGCGAGCTTTTCCTTTCAACCGAGTATGACGAAATCACCGGCGATTCGGTCTACAGAAAGCTTGCAAAGGAAAAGGAGAACATTGTTCTCACCGGAATGCCCGGAAGCGGAAAGTCAACAATCGGTCTTCTTGTTGCAAAAATGCTTTGCCGTCCTTTTATTGACACGGACAGCCTGATAGTTGAAAAGACCGGAATGGAAATTTCAGATATTTTTTCAAAATACGGCGAGGAGCATTTCCGTTCGCTTGAAAGCGAGGTCGTTGCCGAGGTCTCAAAAAAGACCGGAATGGTTATTGCAACGGGCGGCGGAGCAGTGCTCAAAAAGGAAAACATCAAAAATCTTTCGCAAAACGGAAAAATCTTTTTCCTTGACCGTCCGCTTGAACAGATTGTTCCGACCTCGGACAGACCGCTGTCAAGCGATGAGCTTTCTCTCAAAAAACGCTTTGAGGAGCGGTACGATATTTATAAAAGCACCTGCGATGAAAGAATACCTGTTGACGGTATTCCGGAACACGCCGCAATGCTTATTCTCGGAAAGGAACAGTTGAAATGAAAATTCTCGTCCTCAACGGACCTAACATAAATATGCTCGGAATCAGAGAACCGGAGCTTTACGGAACTGAAACATACGCAACCATGGTTGAAAAAATCAGAACCTACTGCGAAGGAAAAAAAATTGAATGTGATTTCTTTCAGTCTAACCATGAGGGTGCCCTTGTTGACAAAATCCAGGAGGCTTACGGAGTATTTGATGCAATCGTAATGAATCCGGCGGCATATACCCACACAAGCGTTGCATTGCTTGATGCACTCAAGGCGGTTTCAATTCCGTGCGTTGAGGTGCATATTTCTGATGTACCCTCTCGTGAGGCTTTCCGTCAGGTGTCCTATGTCAGAGCAGCATGCTTCAAAACGATAACCGGCCTCGGAACTGACGGTTATCTCAGAGCTGTTGACGCAATTGAAGAACTTCTGGGGAAAAAGAAATGAAAGCAGTGATTGAAAAAAGCACGGCAGTCGGCTGTGTCGATGCGCCGCCGTCAAAAAGCGTGCTTCACCGAATGCTCATCTGCGCTGCACTTTCAAACGGAGAAAGCACGGTGAGCAATGCCTATTACAGCGAAGACATTCTTGCAACGCTTGACTGCCTTGAAGCAATGGGCGCAAAGATTGAAAAAAACCAAACGAGCGTTACCGTCAAAGGATTTTCGCCGTTTGATATTCCGGAAAATGCAGTTCTTCCCTGCCGTGAAAGCGGAAGCACCCTGCGCTTTCTTCTCCCGCTTGCTCTGCTTTGCGGAAAAAGGGTAACCTTTACCGGCAGCGAAAAGCTGATGGCTCGGCCTCTTTTTGTCTATGAAGAGATATGCAAAGACCAGAACATAATTTTTGAAAAAGGGAAAAACTCTCTGACCGTCTGCGGAAAGCTCAAAAAATGTGAGTACAGCGTTCCGGGAAATGTCAGCAGTCAGTTTGTTACGGGCTTGCTTTTTGCTCTGCCGTTTCTCGGTGAGTCAAAAATCATGCTTACGACCGCTCTTGAAAGCAAGAGCTACATTGATATTACACTGTCTGTTATGAAAAAATACGGTGTATCCGCAAACTGGCAGAACGCAGGAACGCTTTATTTGGGCCCGGAGCAAACTTTTAAAGCGGTCGGTATGACTGCCGAGGGAGACTGTTCCTCCGCTGCCTTCCTTTTTGCGTTCAATCTGCTCGGCGGCCTTGTCACTGTCGGCGGAATTGAAAGCGACACGCTTCAGGGAGACAGAGTTTATCAGGAATACTTTGAACTTCTTGAACAGGGCACTCCGGTTCTTGACCTTGCGGACTGTCCCGATCTTGCACCGATACTCATGACGCTTGCGGCATATAAAAACGGCGCAGTGTTCAAAAACACCGCACGGCTCAAAATGAAAGAAAGCGACCGCGGCGAGGTAATGAAAGAGGAGCTTTCCGCCTTCGGTGCGGATATCTCGGTTTTTGAAAACGAGATAATTGTGAAAAAAGCTCCGCTGCATGCGCCCGACAGAGTTCTCTGCGGTCATAATGACCACAGGGTTGTTATGTCGCTTGCGGTTTTGCTCAGTGCGTTTTCCGGTGAGATTGAAGGGGCACAGGCGGCGGATAAAAGTTTTCCGACCTTTTTTGAAGCGATTAAAAATCTGGGTATAAGAGTTGAATTGATATGATAATAGACAAAAAAACACGCTTTCTTGTTGTCGGTCTCGGCCTTATGGGCGGAAGCTATGCCAGAGGACTGACTCAGAAAGGCTACCATGTTGACGCAATTGTCAACGACAAAAAATCAAAGGACTTTGCGCTGAGTCATGAAATTGTCCGGCAGTGTTCCGATTTTGTTGACGAAGAGTTGATAAAAAATGCGGATGTGTTGATTTTTGCGCTTTATCCGCACACATTCATTGAGTGGATTGAAAAGAACGGTGCGCTCATCAAAAAGGACGCGGTAATCACCGATGTCACAGGTGTCAAGGGCTGCATTGTTGAAAAGGTTCAGTCAATTCTTCCGCAGGGACCTGAGTTTATCTCGGCTCACCCGATGGCAGGGCGGGAGGTTTACGGTGTTGAAAACAGCGATGAGAGGATGTTCTTCGGCGCAAACTACATTGTTGTTCCGACTGAAAAGAACACGGAAAACGGCATCGAATGTTGCAAACGACTTGCGGAGATTCTGGGCTTCGGAAGAATAGTTGAGCTTTCCCCAAAGGAGCACGATGACCTGATAGGCTTTGTTTCCCAGCTTACCCATTGCATTGCCGTGTCGCTCATGACCTGCTATGAAAACGAGCATCTTGAAAAATATACCGCAGACTCTTTCAGAGATCTGACGAGGATTGCAAACATCAATGAGACTCTCTGGAGCGAGCTTTTCTTCCTCAACCGGGATTCACTGCTTCGCCAGATGGAGCTTTTTGAAAATAATTTCCGCAAGCTTTATGACAGTCTCAAAAACGAAGACAAAGACACAATGATTGAAATGATGAAAGAATCAACCGCAAGGCGAAAGCTTTTCGATAAATAATTTGAGAGGTAAAGGTGAATTATTATGAACATGAATTTCAAATGCAAACTTCCGATTCCTATGGAGATAAAAGAGCAGTATCCTGCATCAGAAAAGGCTCTGAAAATCAAGGAAAACCGTGACAATGAGCTCAAAGCAATCTTTGAGGGTAAGGACAGACGCCTTGTTCTTGTCATCGGCCCCTGTTCCGCAGACAACGAGGACAGCGTTCTGGACTATGTTTCCCGCCTTGCTCCTTTGCAGGAGGAGGTTAAGGACAAAATCCTCATTGTTCCCCGCATCTACACCAACAAGCCGAGAACAACTGGTGACGGCTACAAAGGTATGCTCCACCAGCCTGACCCGAGCGGAGAAAGCAACCTGCTCGAAGGCATTATTTCAATCCGCAAGCTACATATGCGCGCGCTGAATGAAACGGGACTTTCCTGTGCGGACGAGATGCTTTATCCGGAAAATTACCGTTATCTCAATGATCTGCTTTCCTATGTTGCAATCGGCGCAAGGTCGGTTGAAAACCAGCAGCACCGTCTGACCTCCAGCGGACTTGATATCCCTGTCGGAATGAAGAACCCGACAGGCGGTGACCTTTCGGTTATGATGAACTCCGTGACTGCTGCCCAGCATCCGCACGAATTTATCTACAGAGGCTGGGAGGTTCAGACAAAGGGAAATGAATACGCTCACGCAATCCTCAGAGGCTATGTCAACAAGAGGGGAGTAAGCCTTCCGAACTACCACTATGAAGATCTCATCAGAGTTTGCG
>JAEDHZ010000223.1 GCA_016292705.1 Clostridiaceae bacterium | reverse complement strand
TTATTCGCCCTTCATTTCAAGAAGCTTAACGGTACCGTTATATGAAGCTTCGGAAACTCTGATGGAATCAAAGATTGCGTCAACAATATCATCTTCGGTTGCTCCGAGCTCCTTTGAATAAGCATTGTTGATGAAAAGGTTGAGATCCATGATGTCGGGAAGATTGAAAACATCCATTCCGGAATCAACTTTTCTCTTTTTGTAATCAAGAGCCGGCTTGATCATGCCAAGCTTCATCATCCAGGGAGCAACGCCGAGGATCTTTCTGTCCTTGCCCATGCCTCTTGCATCGTAAACGATTGAAAGGAATTCGGTCCATGTGAGGTTATACATGCTGATGGGGATTGCTTCAAAGCCTGACTTTTTCCTTTCGGCAGCGCCGCAGATAACTTCACCGACCTGACGGCAGGTGAGCATTGCGGTGCCTCCCTTCGGATACATTGTGAACGGCCATTTATCCATGAAAGCAATCTGTTCGATGAGAACAGTCCAAACGGGCTTTCTTCCCGGCTGAGTACCGAAGATATACGGAAGCTCAAGAACGGCGCAGCTGAAGCTGTCGTCGCAAGCTGCTTCGCAAACTTCCTCCTGCATGATTCTTGACTTGAAGTACGGGTTCTTGTCAAGAAGTCTCATGTCCGGACGAAGCTTTGAGAGATATGCAAAGTATGAGCCGAGAACAACAGCACGCTTAACGCCTGCTTTTTTGCAGAGCGGGAAAATTCTTTCAAGCGGTGCAATGTTGTATTTGTAGTAATAGTCCATTACCGGAGCGGGGAATTCAACTCTTTCGTCAACGCCGGCGGCATAGATGAAAACATCATTGCCCTTGAGCATATCAAGGATTTCGTCATCGGTTTTCTTGTTGATGTCTCCGAATATGATTTCCATTTCCTTGGGGATCGGAGCTCCTTCGGGAAGGGGCGGCAAAGCAACGGATGTAACCTTGTGGCCGTGTTTGATGAGTTGGATTGCTCCTTCGCAGCCGAGCAGTCCGGTTCCGCCGATCATAAATACGTTCATGCTAATTCCTCCAATACACTGATAGTTGGGTGTTTTGCTCGCATACATTATATCAGTATTTGTATAATCCTGTCAATATACGAAAAATCTTTAACACTTCGTTAACCAATTATCAGTGTTAGCATACATTGTACACAAAAAATTCAGTAGAAAGGCTGAGAAAATGAGGGGGAGTTATAGATAAAATCGCTGTAATGCAATTTACTTTACAGCGATTTTTCAATATCAGACAGCAACTCTGAGAGTAAAGTAAAATACTTTACAAACAAACATTAACGGAAAGAGCATGGGAAAGCCGCTCATTCCCGTAATTATATTTCTGTTCTGAAAGCTGAATATTGCTTCTTACCAAAGCGGGAGGATGCGTTGAGCTTTGCTTTTTTTCAGCGTTGTCACCAAAGATGAATAAATCGGAGGCTAAAATGTATATGCAAGAAGGGACTGAATAATGAATAATTATCACTTGAAATGTTGAAAAGTGTGTTAGGAAAGTTAAAAAGCTTACACTCATGGCGCCGTTTGCTTCTGATTTGAAAAAATATTGTTGAAAACCGGCTGTTTTCAACAAATTTAACGAAGTTTTCAACATTGTAAGCTTATCGCTTTACAAAAAAATCAACGCCCGTAAAGTTTGTTCCTTTACGGACGTTTTTGACTCAAAAGCAGATATCATATCGAAGCGGGAGGAAAAGGGTATGAAAAATGTATAATGTTTACTTCTTTTGCTTTTTAACCTTTTGAATGAATTTGTAAATCAGTGTATTTGTCAGGAGTGTTTTGTGAAGATAATGGCGTTTTATGCAGCAGATTGCTGCGAGCGTGAACAGGCAAGAAATTGAACTGCATATTTCTGCCCTGAGTTTAAGATATCCCGGCTCAATGGTGAGCCATGAGGTGTTGAGATGTGGATTCAATATCAGATAAACAGAATTCTTAACAAGTATAAACATTGAAACGGCAATGAGCAAGTGAAGAGAAACATGGAGAATATTCGGAAGCTTATCGGAAAGAGCATACTTTGGCGCACCATTATATTCCCGCCTTCCGGAAATCCTGAGTAGCAGAAAAATGAGAACGAGGCCGATTGCAGCAAAAATAGCTCCACAGGTCATGTGCCTCATGACAACCCCGAAAACACTGTTGTACTTGCTTTCGATATTTCGACATTCATCGTTGAAAACGAGATCGTCAGGGAATGAAATGAAAATATTGAAGCTTTGATTATAGTTTCCGCAAAGCTCATGGACAACAGGAAAAAGGTTTTTGAGCGGGCCGGAGACATAGTACGGATTCTTTGAGTCGAAAACCATAAGGCTGTTTTCAAGCGAGGAAAAGTATTTTTGCGCCTGATCTTTTGTTGAAACGGGTGCGTTGGAGATAAGCCTGCCCTTCTCGTCATCAAACACGGCGTAGTATACCCCGGTAAGCTTTTCGATGTAGCTGACAGCTTCGTTATAGCCTTCGTCATTGCGCTTGAATGACTCGATGAGTTCAATGTACTGTTTATCATAATGAGATCTCACCTTGTCTTGGTCGATTGAATAAGAGCCGTCTGATTCTTTTGAAACAAAGCCGTTTTTGAGATACTCATCTTCAACCTCGTTATGCTTTGTTTCATAGTCGAGAATTTCAAGAACTGTCTGAATTTGTTTTTCACAGTTGGCGGTTTCCTCCTCAATGTGAAAACGGATGCTGTCCGGATTCTTGAATCCGTCCGGGTCCTGGTATCTGAGCGAATAGTCAAGGATATGAGTCAGCGCATTGTTGACTTCGTCCTTGAACGGTTCACTTTCACGGTAGTCAAAGCGAGGACCCTGGGTGAATGAATTGACAACATACGATTTTTCTTCGGTGTAT
>JAEDHZ010000222.1 GCA_016292705.1 Clostridiaceae bacterium | reverse complement strand
CGTATTCTCAGAGGTTAATATAAAGGAGGCATTGTTATGAAGATTACAATCGTCGGACGCAAATGTACACCAAGAGATTCTTTCAAGGAAAGAGCTGACAAAAGGCTCAGAAAAATTGAAAAGTTTTTTGGGCCTGATACCGAGGCAAAAATCACCGCCAGCGTTGAAAAAAATGAAACGATTGTTGAGGTGACCGTCTTTTATAATTCAATGATCTTTCGTTCGCAGGAGCGCTCGCAGGACATGAACGATGCTCTTGACCGTTGCGTTGACTCTCTCGTTCGTCAGATAAGAAAGAACAAAACAAGGGTTGAAAAAAAGCTTCGCTCCGGCGCCTTTGAAGCGTTTGATGCAATTGATGAGTTTGACAGCGAAGATGCTTTTCAGGTTGTCCGTTCAAAGGAAATTGTTCTCAAACCGCAGAGCGTTGATGAAGCAATTCTTCAGATGAATCTGCTTGACCACAAGTTCTATATGTTCCTCAACAGCGACAACGATAAAATCTGTGTTGTTTATTCAAGAAACGACGGCGGATATGGTTTGATAATTCCCGATATTGATTGATTTAATTATTATATTGTGATAAAATATTTCAGCGGTGGGTTTTCCACCGCTGATTTTTCATTGAAAGCTGGTTAATTATGCAGATAAACTTTGTTATTCCCTGCCTTTTAGGTCTTGAAAAACTTATTGCAGATGAAATGAAAGCTATCGGTGCACAAGATGTTACCGCAGAAAACGGTCGTGTTCTTTTCTCCGGCGATGAACATATACTTGCACGGGCGAATATCTGCTCCCGGCATGCGGAAAGGGTACAGATTCTTATCGGCTCGTTCACGGCGATGAGCTTTGAAGAGCTGTTTCAGGGAACAAAGGCTCTGCCTTGGGAAGATTGGATAGGGAAGCTTGATGCGTTCCCCGTCAAGGGGTATTCAATCAATTCCGCACTGTTTTCTGTAAGCGATTGCCAGTCGATTATTAAAAAGGCTGTTGTTGAAAGACTAAAGTCAAAATACGGAATTTCATGGTTTGATGAAACCGGACCGGTTCATCAGATTCAGTTTTCAATAATGAAAAACAAGGTGAGCCTGCTTATTGACACCTCCGGAGCAGGACTTCACAAACGGGGATACAGACTTGAAGCAGGCGGTGCGCCTATAAAGGAAACTCTGGCCTCCTCAATCTGTGCACTCGCAAGAGTTCGTGATTATCACACACTGTATGATCCGATGTGCGGCTCGGGAACACTGCTGATTGAAGGTGCAATGCTTGCAAACAACATTGCTCCGGGTTTGAACAGAAGTTTTTCCGCCGAGCGTTGGGAGAGTATTCCGGAGAGTATTTGGATTCAGGAGCGTGAAAGAGCACGGGACACCGTACTTTCCGAAAGCCGTCTCATAGCTTACGGAAGCGACATTGATCCGCACTGCCTTGAGATTGCAAAGGCGAATGCAAAGCGTGCGGGAGTTGAAAAATTCATCACATTTGAGCAGCGTGACATCAAAGATTTTGAAGCAAAAAGCGAAAAAGGGACTGTGCTCTGCAATCCTCCATACGGCGAAAGACTTCTTGATCTCAAAGAGGCAGAGCGTCTCTATAAACTTATGGGAGAAAAATTCATACAGAAGCATGGGTGGGCCTATTACATCATCAGTCCGTCTGAAGACTTTGAAATATTCTTCGGCAGGAAAGCTGACAAACGCAGAAAGCTTTATAACGGCATGATAAAATGCCAGCTGTTCATGTATTTTAAGTAAACGCCTCAATGAACCTGAACTATTATTAGGAAGTGATACTTGTGGAAAATTCACTGCACTTTAAAAACGGAACATTCAAAATCATGCAGATAACCGACACGCAGGAAATCCACAAGGTCAATCCTGATACTGTTAAACTGATATCTCTTGCTCTTGACCGGGAGAAGCCCGATCTGGTTGTTTTTACCGGAGATCAGATAAAAGGCTATTCAGCAACTTTCAAAGGCGACACAAAACGCAAAATTACCGAAACGCTCAGTGAGATTTTCCGACCGGTTATTGAACGCAATATACCTTTTACGGCAACTTTCGGTAATCACGACCGTGATTGCGGGATTGAAAACAAAATGCAGTTTGAAATTTATAAGAGTTTTCCGGGCTTTGTTTTCGGAACGCCGAGATGTCCTGAAGACGCCGGAACATTTTCACTCAATATTCTTGACAGTGACAAAAGAAAAAGTGTTTTTGAGTTGTATCTCATTGACTCAAACGCAAAAGACAATGAAAACAAGGCCTATTCACCCGTCTTGAAAGAACAGGTAGATTGGTATAAGGCTGAAAGAGAAAGACTAAAGGCAGAGAACAACGGATATCTACCATCCCTTGTTTTTCAACACATTCCTGTCCCTGAAATATTCAAAGCAATTAAAAAGGTCAAAAAAGGCACAAAAGGAGCTGTTGAAGCGTTCTATTCACACAGCGGTGAATTCTATACTCTTTTTGAAGACTCAATTTCTAAAGGCGGATTTATGCGTGAGTCACCTGCCGCCCCGGATATGAATAACGGTGAATATGAAGCAATGAAAGAAAAGGGAGATGTTCTCGGAATCTATTTCGGGCATGACCATATCAACAGCTTCGTTAAATCACTTGACGGAATAGAACTTGGTTATACGCAGGGTTCTGGGTTTAATGTTTACGGTCCGGGAGCGCAACGGGGTGTCCGTATTTTTGTTCTAAAGGAGACCGATTTACGACATTACGACAATTACACAGTAACAATGAATGAACTTTGCAATTATCAACCGGCAAAACCTTTGACTGAGTTTATTTATACTCACACTCCGTCTTCAGTCAAACAAGTTGAAAAAGTCGCAAAAAAAACCGCCACGATGCTCGCAGCGGCAGCTTTCAGT
>JAEDHZ010000221.1 GCA_016292705.1 Clostridiaceae bacterium | reverse complement strand
GCCCATATTGCTGAGAATTTTGACCATGCAGCTTACATCGCTGATGTTGGGAATATTTTCAATGCGGCAGACATCCTGCGCAAGCAGAGTTGCGGGAATAATAGCAACGGCGGCATTCTTTGCGCCGCTGATATCAACCGAGCCGCACAACCTGTTACCGCCCTTTATTATAAGTTTTTCCAAAACAGTTCTCCTCTTTTCATAATTTCTGTTTAAAACAGCGTTCCAAGGCTGCGGCAGGAGAGTTTTCAAAAGGCCGCAACTTGCACACAGTTCACCGTGGCAAAACCAAAGTCAACGGCAACTGCCCGATATATCCTACCCGACTTTGAAAAAAGGTTCAACCGTCAGCCGGGCGTAAATGTCTCATTAAACCATGACATTATATCACTGTGCAGGTGAAAAATAAAGCCTTTTTCAACATTTTGTTAAAAACCGCCAAAAACTTTCTGACACAGCAGGTATTTTATATATCATTGTGTTTTTGCAACAGCTTTTGTTTCTGATATTATTATTTGCTATGTGTTCTTTTTTGAATCGTATAAATTAAAGGCAGTGCATGATTATTTGCACTGAACGGGAAACTGACGGAAAAACCAATTTCTCAAGGGTAACAAAACTGTTATTGACTTTGTTTTCAGCACAGCGTATACTTGAAACAGAAAAACTGTCCCGATAAGCAAATTAAGGAGGATATCCAAAAATGAAAAAAGGCAAAAAAGCAGCAAAGGTCATCGGTTGTATTTTTCTTGTGGCGGCTGTCGGTGTGGGTGCATGGTTCGCCGGCGTGCGCATTTCATCCAAAAAGCATAATCTTATCACCCTTGACACATCTTCCGTTCCCGAACCGGTTTCCGGGCCGGAAACTGAGGCCGATGTTGAACTGAGCGATGTCAGTATGCACTATGCAGTCTACGGCAAAGGCGGCAAGCCGCTGATTCTTATCCACGGAAACGCACGAAGCCACAAGGACCTTGACGAAACCGCAAGATACCTTGCAAACAATTATACTGTTTATTCCATTGACAGCCGTTGCCACGGCCAAAGCAGCGACCCCGGTGAGATTGACTATGATCTCATGGCAAAAGATGTCAAGGAATTTGTTGAAAAAATGGGGCTTGAAAAGCCGTATCTTGTCGGTCACAGCGACGGAGCGATTGTCGGTCTCACGGTTGCATATACCTATCCAGACCTGCTCGGCGGTCTT
The DNA here is from genome assembly GCA_016292705.1 of Clostridiaceae bacterium. Lineage (GTDB taxonomy): Bacteria > Bacillota > Clostridia > Oscillospirales > Acutalibacteraceae > UBA6857. The sequence continues at coordinate 1,690 of JAEDHZ010000221.1, read as the reverse complement.
GTTTCCTGCGGCGCAAACAGCAATCCGAAAACATTTTTGCCGCATTTCACTGTCTTTGTCAAGTTCAACAATCTCCGCAACAAGGACAAGCTCAACGACATGATGCTTGAAGAACCCCAGATGACAGCACAAGACCTCGGAAAAATCAAGTGTCCGACCTATGTTGTTGCCGGTGAGTTTGATATCATGAAGCTTTCGGACACCGTGTTCATACATGAGTCAATAAAGGACAGCGAAATTGCTATTGTGAAAAACGCCGACCATTCAACATACATAATGCACAGCGGAAAGCAGGCATTTGCGCTGATTGACGCATTCCTCAAAAATATTAAATAAACATAACAGGCTGTTCCGGTCAGTTTTCCGGAACAGCCCGTGTTTTATTCTCTCAACAGTTTTTCAACCTTTGTGCTTATCATATCAAGAGCAACAGGATTGTTGCCTCCGCCGACAACAATGATGTCAGCGTATTTTTTGCTCGGCTCAACATATTTTTCATGCATCGGCTTCACTGTTGCACGGTATTGGTCGCAGACCGACTCAAGGCTCCTTTTTCTTTCAACATAGTCACGCATAATCCGCCTTATCAGTCGTTCGTCCGCATCGGAATCAACAAATATCTTTATGTCCATAAGCTCACGAAGTTCCTTGTTCTGGAAAACAAGAATACCCTCAACGATAATGACATCGGCAGGATTAACCGTGATTGTTCTGTCCGTCCTGTTGTGAACAGTAAAGTCGTAAACAGGACATTGGATAGCTTTTCCGCTTTTGAGCGTTCTGAGATCCTCAATCATGATGTCCGTGTCAAAAGCGTACGGAGAATCATAGTTGACCTTTTTTCGCTCCTCAAAGGTGAGCGAGTCCATTCGCTTATAATAGTTATCATGATAAACGATGCTGACTTTTTCGGAAAATTTCTCTTTGAGCTGATTTGTCAGGGTTGTTTTTCCGCTGCCGGTTCCGCCTGCAATTCCGATTATTACCGAAGCCATTTTTGTGTCCTCCTTTTCAGGAACATTTGCTTTCCGTTTATATAATACGGATTTTGCAAAGTAAAGTAAACAATTTTGTGAAAAAATTACAAACAATCTTCTTGCAAAATGCAAATCAGTAAATATAATCCAAAAATACAAATGTATAATGAACTTGACTATAAAACCGAAAGGATGATGTTACCATGAAAAAAGTCATTGCTCTTATACTTTCGATTCTTTGCGCTTTTTCCTGCTTCACCTGTGTTGCCGGTGCCATTGAAGATCCCGGTCTTCTGGGTATGCTCGGAACGGAGGAAGAACCGCTTCTGTACGCTCTTGCATATAAAAACCAGACTCTCAACGGCGTCAGCATGATGTATCAGCCGAACCCCAGTCTTTCTCTCAGCGGTCCCGGCTATGTTACCGTTACCAAGGATGAACCGATTGCTGTTGACCACGACTTTGTCTGCTGGAAAGATGCGGACGGAAAGTATTATTATGCCGGTGACAAGTACTATGTTGACGGTGAGTGCACTCTCTACGCTGTCTGGGAGGAGAAGAAGGACAACAACATCAGACCTGTCCGTGTCTTCATCTGCGCAATGCTCACAATGAAAAAGCTTTTTGACAAATTTTTCGGAATTTTCAAGGATTACAGAGAGTTCACCGAGGAGCGTGTTGAGGAGATAAGAAGAGCCACAACAGCGTTCAAT
>JAEDHZ010000220.1 GCA_016292705.1 Clostridiaceae bacterium | reverse complement strand
TATCGAGAATGTAGTGCTCCTTTGCGCCGTCATACGGAAAGCCGGTTTCCACCGATTCCATCACAGCGGCAATTTCCGGAAGCATTTTGACAAAGACCGTGTTGTCGCAGACAAGAAGCACCGGATTTTCGTCAACATAAACCATGTATTCGCCGAACATTTTTTTATATCTTACATTTTCAAAACCCTGAACACTTTCAGTCACAAATTCGATATATTCCTTGCTCGTTGCCATATCGGTTCACCTTCCTTTTTGAAAAGCATAGCACACGGCAGACAAAAATTCAAGATGCGACTTATATCCGGTTTGGTAATTGATTTCATTTGCTGATATATTTTTTGAATAATAACTATAGTATTTACCTCAATAATGTGGTAAAATAATTCGGAATGTTTTATCCCGGAGGAATTGAAATGAATGTTACAAAAATATGCAGGGGTGTAAAACTCGGTTATCACCGGACAAACAAGTTCAAAACAACCACCATGTCTTTGAACATTGTTACTCCCCTTGACTCAAAAACAAGCGAAAAGGCTCTCATAATCCATCTCCTTGCAAGAACAACCAAGGCTTATCCGGCTGTTTTTGAAATGAACCGTGCGCTTGCAAGACTTTACGGCGCAATCATTTCCCCGTCCGTTACAAAATCCGGTGAGGCACTCGTTCTCAGCCTCAACCTCGTCTGCCTTGACGACAGGTACACGCTTGATTCAAGCCCGATTACTGAAGAGTGCATCAAGCTTCTCCTTTCCTGCCTTTTTGAGCCGGACATTACTCCGGACGGCTTCAGAAAGGAAAATGTTGAACGAGAGAAAAGACTGCTTTTGCAAAAGCTTGAAAGCGAAAAGGACGATAAGCGCATTTATGCACTGGGCCGTATGTTTGAGGAAATGTGCAAAGACGAGGCGTACTCGCTCAACAAGCTCGGAACAAAGGAAGGTATTGAAAAAGCGGACGGAAAAAGTCTTTTTGAAGAATGGAAAAACCTGCTTTTCAACTGCCCGATTCAGATTAACTATATCGGCAAAAAGAGCGAACAGGAAATCACCGATATCGTCAAGCCGTATTTTGAAAAGCTTGAACGAAAGAGCATTATTGATGTTACCACCGAATTTCTGACCGAAAGCAATGAATTTCATACCGTTAAAGAAAAGCAGAGCGTAAAGCAGGGCAAGCTTGTTGTCGGCTACCGTGCAGGTATGACCTACAACATGGATAACTACGCTGCGCTCAAGGTCATGACCGCCATTTTCGGCGCAGGTACTTTTTCAAAGCTGTTCATGAATGTGCGCGAAAAAATGAGCCTGTGCTATTATTGCAGTGCTTCGCTCATCAATTCAAAGGGCATCATCGCCGTTCAAAGCGGCGTTGAAACCGAAAACGCACAAAAGGCCCTCAACGCAATTGAGCATGAGCTTGACGAGGTGAGAAACGGCAACTTTACGGACGAAACAATTGAGCAGGCAAAGCTTTCGCTTTGCGATACCCTCTGCTCGGTTGAAGACGGAGCAGATGAAATCGATTCATGGTTCAAAGCATACTGCGCATCAGGCGAGTTTTTCCCGCCGGACGAAATTTCAAAGCTTGTTAATAAGGTCAGCCGTGAGGAGATTATTGTTGCGGCGTCAATGGTGACAAAGGACACCGTATTTATCCTTGAAAGCGATGGGGAGGAAAGCAAAGATGAATAAAAAATATATTAAAAACGACCTGCTTTCGGACGGATACTTTGAAATTGACCACGACAGCGGACTGAAAATCTTCGTCATGGAAAAGCCCGAATACACCGGGGCTTTCGCAATGTTCGGAACAAAGTACGGATCAATAGACACCTGCTTCAAACTTGAAAACGAAAAGGATTTCACCTGTGTTCCGGAGGGCATTGCGCACTTCCTTGAACACAAGCTGTTTGAAAGCGAGGAGCTTGACGCATTTGAGCTTTTTGCAAAAACGGGCGCAAACGCAAACGCTTTCACCTCCTTTGACCGCACCTGCTATATCTTTTCCTGCAGCAGCAACTTTGAAAAGTCGCTTGAAATTCTGCTTGACTTTGTCAAAAAGCCGTATTTCACCGAGCAGACCGTTCAAAAGGAGCAGGGAATCATCGGTCAGGAAATCAGAATGTATCAGGATGATCCGGACTGGCAGACGCTTTTCAATCTTCTTCGCGGGCTTTATAAAAACAATCCCGTCAGAATTGACATTGCAGGAACTATTGATTCAATTTCAAAAATCAATGCGAAGCTCCTTTACAGCTGCTACAACACCTTCTATAACCTTTCAAACATGGCTCTCGCCGTTGCCGGAAATGTCAGCGCAGAAAAGGTTCTTGAAATTGCCGACAGAGTTCTTCCGAAAGAAAAGAAGGTAAACTTTGAACAAATCATTCCGACAGAGGACAAGAGCGTTGTTACCGCATACACAGAGGAAAACCTCGGCGTTGACATTACAAAATTTGCGCTCGGCTTCAAGGAAAGTCACTCCACCCCCCTGCGCTCACCGAAAGAACTTGCCTGCATGAATCTTGCGCTTGGCATAATTGCCGGAAAGGTTTCGCCGCTTTATTGCAGACTGCTTGAAGACGGCCTCATCAACCAATCGTTCGGCACAGAGTATTTCACGGGAAGAGGCTTTGCCGTTCCGATTTTCACCGGTGAAAGCAATGACCCCAAAAAGGTCAGGGATGAAATCATTCTTGAAATTAATAAGCTGCGCAAAAACGGAATTTCCGACGAGGATTTTGAAACGGTAAGAAAACGCCGATACGGTCTTGAGGTTCTCGGCTTCAACGAAACTCAGAACCTTGCAAATGCGCTTGTTGATTCCTATTTCAACGGCTTCGGACTTTTTGACACCGTTGAAGCATACAAAACTGTTACAAAAGAGGATGTTGAGGAA
>JAEDHZ010000219.1 GCA_016292705.1 Clostridiaceae bacterium | reverse complement strand
GGCATGACTCCGGAGCAGATCTGCCGTCATGCGCTTTCGGAATTTGAGCTTGATGTGCTTGACACTGCCTCTCCTGTTTATAAATGCAACTGCTCAAAGCATCGGGTTGAATCAGCCCTCCTCAGCACCGGCAGAGAAGGACTTCTGAGCATGGCAGAAGATGAAAAAACAGAGGTCTGTTGCCGCTTCTGCGATAAGAAGTATGTTTTTTCATCGAATGACATCAAGGCGCTTTTGAAAAAAGGAAGCAATTAAAAAAGTTATTTTTGAAAGAATAAAAAGAGGGTCTCAACTATGGGCGAGAAAAGAAGAATCATCTGGATTGACCAGCTTAAATGTATTGCCTTTATATTTGTAATAATCGGACATCTCCCAATCGGGGGAACATTCAAATCGTGGATATATTCTTTCCACATGCCGTTGTTCTTTTTTTCAACGGGACTCACAATGAACTATGAAAAAATCAATCAGACATCGTTCAAGGATTATTTTCTGACCCACGCAAAGAGGATGCTCATTCCGTATGCCTGGATGCAGATGTTGTCCTTTTGCCTCAGACAAGCGGCGGTTATTGTGAAACACAAGGGTGAGGTTCCCGTTCCGACTTATCTTCTCGGAATCATTACGGGAAACAATAACCTTGTCGGTTCTCCGTCAAATCCGCTTTATTATGTGCTTGTCCTTTTCGTTTCCGAAATTGTTATATGGATAATTGTGAAGCTTTGCAAGGCGAACAAAACATGGATTGCACTTTGCAGCGTTTTGCTTCTTCCTGTCGGATTGTTTTTCACAAGGGTTGACATGGTCTGGCACATCAACTGCGTTCCGGTGGCTGTTTTCTTCATCGTTGTCGGAAATCTTCTGATGGATCTTTACAAGGCAAACCGTGAGAAGCTTGAAAACCTCAACGCCTTTTTATACATAGGTTTAATCCTTGCGCTCTTTGCGCTCGGCTTCGTCTGTTGGAAATATAACGGCAGATTCAGTCTTCACGGAAACTATTACGGGGAAGAGTTCATTATTGCCGCACTTGCCGCCGTGTTTACCGGAACATCAATTGCGCTGTGCGTGATGAAGCTTCCGTCAATGAAGCTCGTCACATTCATCGGTCAGAATACACTGTTTTATATGGGTATTCACAAACCGCTCCTTCTTGTCTTTGAGGCAATATTCCCGCAGTATACCAAAAATGCGGTTTTCATCATTGCCGCAACAATTGTCTGTGCGCTTGTTCTCGTTCCTGCAACGCTTTTAGGAAAAAAACTTTTCCCGTTCGTCCTCGGACAGTTCACTGAAACGCAGACCGGGCTGCATAAAGCCGGACAGCTTGTCGCTTTGCTTTTGTCGTTACTTGTCCCGTATAACTACTTTCTCAACCACTGGAACGGCGGAATTCTCAAGAGCACTCCCCTGTATACAGTACTAAGCCTTTTGGCCTTCGTTGCCGTCACGGCGGTTCTCCGGGCGCTAACCTCCAGATTTATTCCGGTTATATATCTTTGCTCAAAGGAAAAGAAAACGCCCTCTCAGATAAAAGCATAACAAGCAAAAAACCGTGACAAGGTTTTGCTTCTTACATTCAAATTCACACCAAAACAACACTGACCGCACATTCGCAAAACAGACAAATGTGCGGTCAGTATTATTATTTATCCAATCAAGTCATTTCAAATGCGCCGGTATAAAGCTGATAATATTTTTTGCCGAGGGCAATAAGCTCGTCATGATTTCCGCTTTCAATAATCTCTCCGCCCTCAAGAACAATGATATTTTCCGAGTTGCGGACAGTTGAAAGGCGGTGCGCAATAACAAGGACGGTTTTGTCCGCCATCAGCTTATCCATGCCCTTTTCAATGAGGCGTTCGGTTCTTGTGTCAATTGAGCTTGTTGCCTCGTCAAGAACCAGAAGCGGCTTTCCGGCAATGGCGGTACGGGCAATATTCAAAAGCTGAGCCTGTCCCATACTGATGTTTACGCCATCGGCATTTAACATGGTATCATAGCCTTCCGGAAGCTTTTCGATGAAGGAGGAAGCGTTTGCAAGCTTCGCCGCCGCAATGATTTCCTCATCGGTTGCGTCAAGCTTTCCGTAGCGGATATTATCACGGATTGAACCCGGGAACAGCCTTGAATCCTGCAAAACAAATGCCATTGATGAACGCAGGGACGACTTTTTGATTTCATTGATGGGAATTGAGTCAATAGTAATCATGCCGTCCTGAACATCATAGAATCGGTTAATAAGGTTCGTTATTGTTGTTTTTCCTGCTCCGGTTGAGCCAACAAAGGCAAGCTTCTCACCGCTGTTTGCGTGTGTGGTAACATTCTTGAGAACAGGTGTGCCCTCAACATAGGAGAATGTGACATCATTGATGTCGATATCGCAGCGGACGGGAACATAGGAAACGCCGCCGTCCTCCTTGGGAACTTTCCAGGAAAGTTCGCCATCCTCGCTTTCCACCTCTTCACCCATCTGATTCCTGATGATTCTGACAAGTGTTACCTTGCCTTCATCGGTTTCAACATCAGTATCAAGAACCTCAAAAATTCTTTCCGCACCGGCAAGGGCGGCAATGAATGCGTTGTAGCTTGCCGCAATGGATGCAACGGGCGCGCCATAATTCTGTGCGTAGCTCAGATATGTGATGAGCGAGGGCAGCTGCATCTGACCCTTGATAACAAGCCAGACGCCGAACGAAAGCGCAATGGCATAATTGATTCTCATTATCATTGAAAGCAGAGGACTCATAAGACCGCCGATGATGTTCGACTTTACTCCGGTCTTTCTCAGCGTTTCATTGAGAACGGAGAACTGCTTTTTGCTTCTGTCCTCATAGCAGAAGATTTTGACCGCCTTGATACCTCTGACATATTCCTCAACATAGCCGTTACATTCAGCAGTTGCCTGCT
>JAEDHZ010000218.1 GCA_016292705.1 Clostridiaceae bacterium | reverse complement strand
AATGATGGACTGCAAGAAGGCACTTGTTGAATCTGACGGCGATATGGACAAGGCTGTTGACATTCTCAGAGAAAAGGGACTCGCTTCCGCAGCAAAGAAATCAACAAGAGTTGCTGCCGAGGGTGTTGTTGCTGCATACAGCGACGGAAAGAGCGGCGCACTTGTTGAAATCAACTGCGAAACCGACTTCGTTGCAAAGGGTGAACCGTTCACCAATCTTGCAAAAAAGGTTGTTAAGACTGTTGTTGAAAAGGCTCCGGCTGATGTTGACGCTCTCCTCAAAACTCCCATTTCCGATGGCGAAGGCACTGTTGAAGAAGCTGTTCAGGAAGTATTCCTTGCTCTTCGCGAGAACATGAAGGTTCGTCGCTTTGAGCGTGCTGAGGGTCATGTTGCAACTTATATCCACGCCGGCGGAACTGTTGGTGTTATGGTAAAGTTTGATGTTGACGATGCTACTGCAGCAAAGGATGAATTTGATGCAATGGGCAAGAATGTTGCAATGCAGGTTGCAGCTATGAACCCGTCATATCTTGACGAAGCATCTGTTCCGGCAGAAGTTCTTGAAAAGGAAAAGATGATTCTTGTTGCTCAGATGAAGGAAGATCCGAAGATGGCTAACAAGCCGGAGGCAGTTCTCGGCAAAATTGTTGACGGCAAGATCGGAAAGTACTACAAGGAAAACTGCCTGCTTTGCCAGGAGTTTGTCCGCTCTGATATCTTTGAGGGCAATGTAAAAGGTTATGTTGATTCTGTTGCCAAGGCACTTGGTGCAGATGTAAAGGTCACCGGTTTTGTTCGCTTTGAAAAAGGCGAAGGAATTGAAAAGAAGTCCGAAGACTTTGCAGCTGAAATTGCAAACATGATCAAATAAATGATTTTTGATATCCCTCTTGCTTTTTAGTGAGAGGGATGTTTTTAAAAGAGAGGGTAAAAATGGAAAAAATTGCAATCTATGGAGCCGGTTCCCTTGGAACCGTTCTCGGTGCATATCTTTCAAAGGCAGGTGTTGCGGTTGATCTCATTACCCGCAACAGGGAACATGTTAATGCTCTTAACCGTGACGGTGCAAAAATAATCGGAAAAGTCAAGATGACTGTTCCCGTTCATGCTCTGACTCCGGATGAGATGACGGAAAAATATGACCTTATCATTCTTTTGACGAAGCAGCTTGAAAACAAGAGTATTCTTGAAAAGCTCAATGCCAACATGACTGAGGATTGTATTGTCTGCACAATGCAGAACGGACTTCCGGAGCTTTCTGTTTCCGAGGTTGTAGGTGAGGACAGGACAATGGGTTGCACAGTTGCCTGGGGAGCAACTCTTCATGGCCACGGTGTTTCAGAACTCACGAGCGAAGCGGACAGCATGAGCTTCGGTCTTGGCCGGATGAACGGAAAAACGGACGAAAAGCTGATGCAGGTCAAGGCATTGCTTGAAAAAATGTGTCCCGTTGAAATTGAGGAAAACTTCATGGGCGTTCGTTGGTCAAAGCTTCTCATCAATGCTGCTTTCAGCGGTATGTCCGCAGTAACAGGCGGAACTTTCGGTGATGCTGCGAACCGTAGGGATTCACGTGTCTGCTGTCAGAACATTATCAAAGAGTGCATTGATGTTGCCGCTGCGGCAGGAATCAGAATTGAACCGGTTCAGGGTAAGGATATAGTCAAAAAATTGTTTGCCTATTTCATTATTCCTGTCTGTATTAAAAAACATGCCGCACTCAAAGCGAGCATGCTCCAAGACCTTGAAAAAGGTAAAAAGTGTGAGATTGATGCAATCAACGGCGTTGTTTGTGCCTACGGAAAAAAGTACGGTGTAAGGACACCGTATAACGACAAGGTTTGCGAGGTTATTCATGGCATTGAAGACGGAAAGTTCAGGCCGTCGTTTGATAATGTCAGGCTTTTTTCATCGCTGAAAAGGTAAAACACTGATTGGATTTGAGAATTCCGCAGGAGGCAACAGCTTTCTGCGGAACTTTTTTTATAAAATATTCAAAACATATTCTTTTACTGCTTCTCTCCATCCGGGAAGCCTTTCAAAGCCGTTATTGTCAAGTGAAGTTTTTGAAAGACGGGAGTTTAGCGGTCGTTTTGCTTTGGACTTATAATCGGAAGATAAAACCGAATTGACTTTTGTTGTCTTTCCTGCAACGGAGAAAACCTCCTTAGCAAGTTCAGCCCAGGAGCAGAAGCCCTCGTTTGTTGCGTGGTAAACACCGAATTTTTCTGTCTCAATCATATTGCAAATCAGCTTTGCGAGGTGTTTTGAATAAGTCGGTGATCCGACTTGGTCGCAGACAACGCTGACCGCATTGTGTGTTTCTGAAAGGCGAAGCATTGTTGCAATAAAATTTGTGTTTTTTTCGCCGAACACCCATGAGGTTCTCACTATGAAAGCCTTTTTGCAGTTTTCAAGCACTGCAAGTTCACCTTTTAATTTGCTTTGACCGTATACATTGAGCGGTCCCTTAGGGGAGTCTGTTTCAAAAGTTTCATTTCCCTCACCGTTGAAGATGTAGTCCGTGCTGACATATAGCATTTTGGAATGATTTGACTCTGCGCATAGCGAAAGATTCCTGGTTCCCGTTTCGTTAACAAGGAAGCACAACTCTTTGTTATCCTCTGCTTTGTCAACTGCGGTATAGGCTGCACAGTGAATCACGGCATCAATGTTGTGGGTTGCAAAAAAGGTCTCCACGCTCTCTTTATCGGTTATATCGAGCGTGTCGGTATCAGTGGGGAGAAACGCTTTCCCTTTATCTTTCAAAATTCTGCAAACATCGCCGCCAAGCTGACCGTTGGCACCTGTAACAAGGATCATCTCATCACTCTCCGAAAACAAAGTTTGCGTCACTGTCTTTGAGAAGCGGCGCATTGATATCCTTTTGCGAAAGAATCGGATTGCATATTCCCCAGTTGACACCGATACTCTCA
>JAEDHZ010000217.1 GCA_016292705.1 Clostridiaceae bacterium | reverse complement strand
TACAGTTATATGATAACCTGAATACCTAAATACAACTTAAAACGAAAAAAGTTTTAGATGAAACAATAAAAATCCAGAGCTTTGCTCCTGTGGTGCAATTCATTACTGATCACACCGTATAAAAGTTTTCCACGCTCCATTCCCGGAGCGTGGAAAACTTTTATGTAATTCACTCAAATCTTTTCAAAAAGTCAACGCTGTTTTTAATTTCACTCCCGTCTTTGAAGCTGTCCCGGTAAAGCTCAACAATGTAGCTGCCGCTGTAGCCGAGGGTGTTCATTCCGGAAAAAAAGCGTTTGAAATTGAACAGTCCTCCGTCATGCGGAGCAAGACAGTCTTTTGTTTTTGAGTAATCGCTGACATGGATGTGGCAAATTGAAGAGCCGAGTTTCTGAACAAATTCAAACGGATCAATGCCTGAACGCCGGGCCTGCTTGAGGTCGAGCGTCATTCTGAAATCCTCACCGAGCTGAGAGCGCAGGTACTGCATGAACTGCGGAGTTTCGCCCGAGTAGTGAACGACATTTTCGTGGCTGACGCAGACACCGAAAGGCTTTCCCTTTTCAATGAGTGTGCCGAGCCGTTCGGCATATTCGCTGTCCGGAATTGTTTTTTCGCCCCGTGAGCCGTGGAGGTTAATGAACCTTGCGCCGAGTGCGGCAGAAGCTTCAAAGTATCTTTTGAAAAGCTCAAGACTGTCCTCAAAGCGGCGGCGATAGGAGCTGAAAATGTTGTAGCCTTCGGCAAAGGACATGAACGGGTGAACGGCAGTAATGTCCAGGGCGTATTCGCTTTGAATCTGCTGAAGTTTTTTTATGAACTCCGGTTCAAGCTCAGAGGGGGAATTGAAAAAAACCTCGGTGATATGTATGTCGGCTTTACCGATAAGGCAGAGCGACTTTTCGGTTTCGAGCGGATAAAAGCACGAGGACGAGGCGCCAATGTTCATCAGTTTCATCTCCTTTGAAGACCTGACTGAATTTTAGCATACATATATAACAGTGTCAAGGAAAGTTGCTGCTATACTCTATTGACAAATTCTTCCGGATATGTTTTAATCGGTATCAAACAAAAAGGACTGTTTTGAAAACAAAACAGCCCCGGAATGTTTCAGGTTTAATCAACTTTTCTGCGCTTCAAGATAATATATCGGCTGACCGAGGTCGGAAAAACGCTTTTCATATTCGGTAACAATGTTGCCCTCAATTCCGCTTGCGTGCAGATCCAGCGAAACCGTGTTCAAAACATATCCGCATTTTGAAAACTCGCATAGCGAAAACTCAAAAAAGTGCATATTGTCCGTCTTCTGGCGGATGATGCCGTTTTGCGTGAGCAGCCGTTTATACATCTCAAGGAAAACTTCGTGGGTAAGGCGGTGCTTCGCCTGTCGCTTTTTCGGGAACGGACAGGAATGATTGAGATAAATCATGTCAATGCTGTTTTCCGGAAGAAAGTATTCAAGTTTTTCTGCCCCGACAACCATGAAGCGCAGATTCTGAAGCCCGTTTTTCTTTGCCTTTTCGCAAGCCTGAACAACAACATTGCGATTGACCTCAACGGCAAGGAAGTTTATCTGCGGGTTCTGCTTTGCAATCTCGCTTGCAAACTGACCCTTTCCGCAGCCGATTTCAAGGTGAACGGGGTTGTTGTTTTTGAAGATTGTTTCATAGTCAAGAAGTTTTTTCTCAATGAGGGCTTTTCCGTTTTCATCGTAGCAGCCGTGAACCGTTCCGAGGTCAATGATATATTCGCCGCAACTCTCAAGGCGCTGTTCAAGGTTCTTTTTTCTTCTCATTCTCATATCAGATATCCTGCCTTTGTCTTTTATAAGCTAATCAAGTATACCATAAATCTGAGCATTTTCAACCATAAATCCGAGTATTTTCAAGAAGGTGAAACAATGATAACACTGAAAAACCGATTGGAAAACAAAAAACGCCGCTTTCTTTTTGAACGGTATCTTGTTAAAAGACGCCTTTCCGGCGAAAAAGTTTTCTACCCGATTTATTCAAAAGAGGAAATCAAGGAGGAGCCGTCAAGGGCTCTTGTCAGTGTGATCCCGTTCCTGATCAAAAAGAACGCTCCAACAGTGATTGTCTGTCCGGGCGGGGCGTATGAGTTCATTTCCTTCAACACCGAGGGCGGAGAATATGCAAGGGCTTTCAACAAAGCAGGGTTCAATGTTTTTTTGCTCAATTACCGTGTTGCAGGCGCTGCACGCTTTCCGAATCCGATGGAGGACCTTGCCCGTGCAATTTGCTTTGTGAAAGCTCATGCCGCCGCTTTTTGCGTCAACGAAAAACGGCTTGCGATTGTCGGTTCGTCCGCCGGCGGCCATCTGTGCGCCTACTTCGGCGCAAGATACAAGGAGTTTGAGTCGCTTTATCACGGAAAGGAATACTCACTGCGCCCGTCAGCAATTGTCCTTTCATATCCTGTCATCAGTATGTGCGAGGAAACACACGAGCTTTCCCGTATCCGCCTGTTGGGTTTCCATTCAACGACGGAGGAGCAGGAGGACAAATCCGTTGAACTGATTGCCGATGAAAATTATCCGCCGACATTTTTCTGGCACTGCGAAGGAGACTGCACCGTGCCGATCAGCAACAGTATCCGCCTTGACGAGCGACTGACAAAAATGGGTGTGAAGCACATTTTCATGCGTTATCCAAACGGTGGCCACGGAATCGGACTGGGCAGGTATACAACCGCAAGCGGTTGGTTTGAAAAGGCCGTTGAATTTTTGAAGGAGACGCTCTGAGTGATTACGGAAAGCTTATAACTGAGCGGAAATATTCATTGAATGAAAGCGTTGGATTGCTTTTTGACAAAGGCTTTTCAATAGAATTTCCGGAACAACAACGGGCGCCCCTCGGGACGCCCGTTAAAAACACTTCAAGTTACAGAGTTTCTGCAAGCTCTTTTATGTATTTTTTGAAA
>JAEDHZ010000016.1 GCA_016292705.1 Clostridiaceae bacterium | reverse complement strand
AACAACCGTAAAAGCTCCGACTCCGCTTTTCGCAAGAATTGATGCGGAAAAAATGCTTTCGGAAATTGCTGAAAAGCAAAAGGAAGCCGCCGAAAAGGAAAAAACAATTGAGGAGATTGAGGGCGTTGCAAAAATCGGTATTGACGACTTTGCAAAGGTTGATCTTCGTGTTGCCCAGATTACCGACTGCGTACCTGTCAAGCGTGCAAAGAAGCTTTTGCAGCTTACCCTTGACGACGGAACCGGAACACCGAGAACCGTTGCTTCGGGCATTGCAAAGTGGTATAAGGCAGAAGACCTCCTCGGAAAAAAGGTTGTTGTTGTTTCCAACCTCAAGCCTGCCGTTCTTTGCGGAGTTGAAAGCTGCGGAATGATTCTTGCCGCCGACTGCGGTGAGGATGATGTCAGAGTTGTTTTTGTTGACGGAATGCCGAACGGTGCAAAAATCAGATGATGTACCGGAACATTTTTGATACCCATTCCCACTACGATGACGATAAGTTTGACGCAGACAGGGATGAAGTCCTTTCAGGACTTTCTGAAAACGGCGTCTGCGGTGTAATCGACTGTGGCTGCGACAGAGAATCATCGTTGAAAGCAATAGCACTTTCGGAAAAATATGACTTTGTTTATGCTGCAATCGGTGTTCATCCGCACGAAGCGCAAGAGGCAACACAGGCCGACCTTGAAGAGCTGAAAGCGCTTTATGCAAAGGAAAAAGTTGTTGCCGTCGGGGAAATCGGGCTTGATTATCACTATGACTTTTCTCCCCGTGACATTCAGCTTGAGCTTTTTGAAAAGCAGCTCTCGCTTGCAAATGAGCTTTCTCTGCCGGTTATCATTCATGACAGGGAAGCGCATGAGGATACGCTGAACCTGCTGAAAAAGTATAAGCCTTGCGGAGTTGTGCACTGCTTTTCAGGCAGTGCCGAAATGGCGAAAGAGGTTCTGAAGCTCGGAATGTATATCGGTCTCGGAGGCGCCGTGACATTCAGGAACGCAAAAAAGCCGCTTGAAGTTGCTGCTGTTGTTCCGGCGGAAAGACTGCTGCTTGAAACTGATTGTCCGTATATGGCTCCGGTTCCCCTCAGGGGAAGCCGCTGTGATTCTTCAATGATTGCTTATACGGCTGAAAAGCTCGCCGAGGTCCGCTCATGCGATGTTCAGGTTCTCATTGACCAATGCAGAAAAAACGCAAAAGAGCTTTTTAAAATTGGTAATTGACAAAAATTCAAAACTCCTTTTGAGCGTCCCGTTCGGGGCGCTCCTTTGTTTTGTTTTCAGTTTTTTTCATATTTCAACCGCTGACCGTCAATAATATTCCGGGTGATTATAATGAAAAAAACTTTCAGCAGTATTTTTAACGAAATCCTTAGCGAAAAATATGACAAGGATATAAAAGAGCTTTCTGTTCAGGAACTTTTTGATGTCACCGCTTCTGCGGCAAACGCTCTTTGCCGCAGGTTTGATTACAGAAGCGAAAGGTCAAAGCGTGCGGCGTATTTTTCGGCAGAATTTCTCATCGGATCGCTCATTGAATCGAATTTGCAGAATCTCGGTGTGCTTGATGAGGCAAAAAGGCTTTTTGCAAAAAGCGGAAGAAGCTTTGACGAGTTTTCAATTATACCGGACTATGCTTTCGGAAACGGAGGGCTCGGAAGGCTTGCCGCTTGTTTTCTTGAAAGCGCGGCAACCGTCGGTCTGAACCTTGACGGTTACGGAATCAGATATAAATACGGTCTTTTCCGCCAAAGAATTGAAGGCTCAAAGCAGGTTGAATATCCGGATGACTGGGAGATTTTTCCCGATTCTTTTGGCGAGCGCAAAAACGGCGAGCGGGTAAAAGTTGAGTTTTCGGACATGACGGTCGTTGCCGTTGCGTATGATTATTTTGTTCCCGGTTACAAAAACGAGAAGGTCAACCGCCTGCGTCTTTATGAATGTCAAACTGAAGATAAGGTTGACTTCACAGCTTTTTCAAAAAGTGAGCTTGCAGAGGCTTTCAGAAAGGAAAACGAAGCAAAGGCAATCTCTGCCTTTTTGTATCCTGACGATTCAACCGAAAACGGAAGAAAACTGAGACTGCGCCAGCAATATTTTTTCACCTCTGCGGCTTTGCAGAACATTCTCTCGGAAATCTATGACGAAAAGCATTGGGAAGAGCTTCCGGAGAGGATTGCCGTTCAGCTCAACGATACTCACCCGACAATAGCTGTTCCCGAATTTATACGCCTGATTATGAAAAAAGGAAAAAGCTTTGAGGACGCATTCAGGCTTGCTCAGGGAGTTTTTTCATATACAAATCATACCGTAATGAGCGAAGCACTTGAAAAGTGGGATGCAAAAATGTTTTCCTCCTTGCTTCCGGAGGTCTATTCCGTGATTGAAGAAATCAACAAAAAGCTCATTGCCGTGCTTGAAAAGGAAACAGAAAGGCTTGAGGAATGTCTGATAATCAATAACGGCACGGTGCACATGGCAAATCTTGCCTGCTTTGTCTGCTCGCATATCAACGGAGTTGCAAAAATACACAGCGATATTATCGCCAGAGATACTCTTTCGCAGTGGTATGAACTTTATCCGGAACGCTTTTCCAACAAAACCAACGGAATCACCGAGCGGCGCTGGCTTGCGCTTGCGGACGAACGGCTGTATGTCTACCTTTGCAATCTCCTCAAAGCCGATGTTGTAAAGGATATCAGTTCAATTGAAAAGCTGAAAGAATACAGCGATAACGATGAAGTTCTTGAAAACCTTTATGAAATCCGACAAAAGAACAAAGCGGAGCTTTGTGCTTTCCTGCGCAAAAACGAGGGCGTGACGGTTGACGAAAACAGCGTCTTTTTTGTTCAGGTGAAGCGTATTCATGAATATAAGCGACAGCTTCTTTGCGCTTTGGCGTGCCTTTATTTATACAGGACAATGAAAAGCGGAGAACTGCTCTTGCTTCCGAAGCTGACATTCATTTTTTCCGGTAAGGCTGCTTCAGGCTATAAGGAAGCAAAACTGATTATTGAGTTCATCTGTAAGCTTGCAAAAGTAATAAACTCCGACAGTGCCCTTGAGGGCAGACTGAAGGTGGTTTTTGTTTCCGATTATAATGTTTCAAAAGCGCAAAAGCTGATTCCTGCCGCCGACTATTCGCTTCAGGTTTCGCTCGCAGGAACTGAAGCGAGCGGAACGGGCAACATGAAGTTCATGCTCTGCGGTGCGCCGACGCTCGGCACCTTTGACGGTGCAAACATTGAAATTGTGAAGCTTGCCGGAGAAGAAAACAACTATATCTTCGGTTTGCGTGAGGAGGAGGTTGAACAGGTCAGGGAGTTTTATGATCCGGTTCAGATTTATGAGTCGACAGACAAGGTGAAAATTGCCGTTGACTCCCTCACGGACGGAACACTTGAAGAGGACAGGTGCTTTTCGGAAATAAAAGCGTTGCTTCTGGAGAAAGACCGTTATATGGTGCTTGCCGATTTTGAAGCATTTCTTGAAACGGTTGAAAGGGCGGCAAACGATTGGAAAAACAAAAAAGAGTATTTCAAAAAGTCCCTTTTCAATACCGCTTCAAGCGCTTTCTTTTCCTCAGACCGGACAGTAAAAGAGTATGCAGAGGAAATCTGGAAAATATAAAAAAAAGCATCAAAAAAACTTGAAAAAAGCCTTGGCATATTATATAATGTATAGGTATATCTATGCCCATATATATGTCCGAGGAGGGTCAGTATGCCGCAAAAAAAGTATTCCGTGTCCCTTTCAAAAATCATAAAGGAAATGTCCTTTGAAACCGTCTATCTTCCGCAACCGGCGGAGGATATCATGATAACCACTCCGGATGTCAACCGTCCGGGACTCATGCTCGCAGGTTACGATAATTTCTTTGATCCGGCAAGGATCAACTTTCTCGGAATCTATGAGGTTGAGTACATAAACAGCCGCTCACCGCAGCGGAGAGCCGAGAGGCTTGAAAACTTTATGTCCAAATCCCCGGCAGCGATTGTATACACCCGGTCAATCAAGTGTCCGGATGATATGCTTGCGCTTGCGGAAAAATATCAGGTTCCCGTCCTTTCAACATCGGACTCAACCTCAAACACAATGGCGAATGTCATTGCGTTTCTGAATGTTGAGCTTGCCGAGCGGGTTACCCGTCACGGCGTTTTTGTTGAGGTATACGGTGAAGGTGTTCTGATGATCGGCGACAGCGGAGTAGGTAAGAGCGAAACCGCCGTTGAGCTCATCAAGCGCGGTCACCGCCTTATTGCGGACGATGCGGTCGAAATCAAAAAGACCGGAAAGAATACCCTTGTCGGAACTGCGCCGGACAATATCCGCCACTTCATTGAGCTGCGGGGTATCGGACTTATCAATGCAAGGCGGATTTTCGGTATGGGCGCCGTCAAGCTTTCGGAAAAGATCGATATGATAATTGAGCTTGAGCCCTGGGATTCAAACAAGGTTTATGACAGAATGGGACTTGACAGCCAGACAACGGAAATTCTCGGTGTCAATGTTCCGTCAACAACCGTTCCCGTAAAGCCCGGCCGTAACCTTGCAATAATTATTGAGGTTGCGGCGATGAACAACAGGCAGAAGAAGATGGGCTATAACGCTGCCCGTGAGCTTATGCACAACCTCGGAATGGTTGAGGATGTTATTCCGCAGGAAGATGAAATTGAACTTTGGAGCGATTTTTAAGGAGTGAGTGAAATGATCAAAAAGTATAAAGTCGGTGTTGATCTCGGCGGAACAAACATTGCCGTCGGAGTTATTGACGAAAACTATAACATTATCGGAAGAGGAAAGCTCAAAACCAATGCACCCCGTCCTGCTGAGGAAATCATGGCGGATATCGTCAGCTGCGTTAAAACAGCGGCGCAGGACGCAAATATTTCCCTTGAGCAGATTGAAAGCATAGGAATCGGAACACCCGGAAATGTCAACAAGAAAACCGGATATATTGAATATGCGAACAATCTTGAATTTGATCAGGTTCCGGCTGTAAGAATGATTAACGAGCTGATTGACGCAAAGGTATATCTTGAAAACGATGCCAACTGCGCCGCACTCGGCGAAGCCATTGCCGGCGTCGGCGAGGGAAAGAAGCTTTTCATCGCCGTAACGCTCGGAACGGGTGTCGGCGGAGGAATTGTCAATGAGGGCAGGATCATGACCGGCTGCAACGAGGCCGGCGGAGAACTTGGCCACATGGTTATTGAAATGAACGGAATTCCCTGCAACTGCGGAAGGGTCGGCTGCTGGGAGGCGTATGCTTCCGCAACTGCTCTCGTTGAGCAGACGAAGAAAGCAATGCTTGAGCATAAGGACAGCAAAATGTGGGCTCTTGCCTCCGGTTCGCTTGACAATGTCAACGGAAGAACAGCCTTTGACGCAATGCGCGCCGGTGACGAATGGGGCAGCAAGGTTGTTGATCAGTATATCAGATATGTTGCTGTCGGAACAACAAACATCATCAACATTTTCCAGCCTGAGATGATCTGCTTTGGCGGAGGAATCTGCAATGAGGGCGAAACTCTCCTTGCTCCGCTGCGCAAATTTGTTGAGCAGTTCCGATACAGCAAATATTCGTCCACACAGACCGAGCTCTGCCGTGCGAAGCTCGGAAACGATGCCGGAATCATCGGCGCCGCTCTTGTAAGCTATTGACGGGGGAACAATTTTGAACGAATTAAAAGCTTTTCTTCTTGAAAACTCGGTTCGTTTTTTTGAAAATGAGCCGATGAAAAACCATACCTCTTTCCGTATCGGCGGAAGCGCAGAACTTTTTATTGAACCGGAAAACGAGCAGCAGCTTTCTTCGGTGCTTGAAAAGTGCCGCAGTCTTTCGGTTGAGCCGTTCATTATCGGAAACGGCAGCAATCTTCTTGTTTCCGATAGCGGAATTGAACAGCCGGTCATCAGGCTTTGCGGCGAGTTTGAAAAAATCATGCTCGTTGACGAAACAACCGTCCGTGTCGGTGCAGGCGCAATGCTCGTTTCCCTTTGCCGCTTTGCTCTTGAAAATTCGCTTTCCGGTCTTGAGTTTGCATACGGAATACCGGGTTCGGTCGGCGGTGCAGCGTTCATGAATGCCGGCGCCTACGGCGGAGAGATGAAAGATGTTGTTAAGCTTTGCGAACACATCGGCATTGACGGAAAAAAAGGCAGTTTTTCAAAAGAAGATCTTTCGTTCGGATACCGCAAAAGTGCATACAGTGAGAATAAATATATTATAACTTTTGTCACCTTTAAGCTAAAAAAGGGTGAAAAGGATGAAATTGAATCAAAAATGAATGAGCTTCTGGGCAGACGCAAGGATAAACAGCCGCTTTCGTTCCCGAGCGCAGGCAGCGTTTTCAAACGCCCGGAGGGATATTTTGCCGGCGCACTTATTGAGCAGTGCGGTCTCAAAGGTAAGAGAACAGGCGGCGCAATGGTCAGCGAAAAGCACGCAGGCTTCATTGTCAATGCCGGCTCGGCAACCTGTTGCGATGTTAAAGAGCTTATTGAGTATTGCCAAAAAACAGTTTTTGAAAAATTCGGAATAGAGCTTGAAACGGAAATTAAAATGATTTGACGGTGGTTTTCGGTGGAATTTGTAATTATTACGGGCATGAGCGGCGCAGGCAAGTCCTGCGTTGTCAATTCGCTTGAGGATGTCGGCTTTTTCTGTGTTGATAATCTTCCTGCAAAGCTTATTCCCGTTTTTGCCCAGCTTCTTAGCGGAACTCAAGGGCACGACCGTGTTGCGGTTGTAACGGATGTCCGTGCAGGTAAAGCGTTTTCGGAGCTTTTTGAGGCTCTTGATGAGCTGAAAGAGCTGCAGCTCGGATATAAGCTTGTGTTCATTGATGCAAACGATGAAACCCTCCTCAACCGTTTCAAGGAAACAAAGCGCAGGCATCCGCTTGTCCGGGACAAGTATGACTCGGTTTCAAACGCAATTGCAACGGAAAGAAAAATGCTTGAAAAAGCAAAGAGTATGGCAGATTATCTGCTTGAAACCTCAAACCTTTCCGCAATCCAATGCCGTGTCAGGGTTGCCTCAATGTTTTCCGGCTCGGGCGACAGGTCGATGCACATCCATTGCATGTCTTTCGGCTTCAAGCATGGGATTCCGAATGACGCAGACTTTGTTTTTGATGTCCGCTTTTTGCCGAACCCGTTTTATATCCCGGAGCTTAAACATCTCACGGGACTTGATAAAGCCGTCAGCGAATATGTCATGAGTTTTGAGGAATCAAAGGACTATGAAAAAAAGCTCCTTTCACTCGTTGACTGCTCGCTTCCCCTCTGCGTCAAAGAGGGGAGAAGTCAGCTCATTGTTGCAGTGGGCTGCACCGGAGGTCACCACCGATCGGTAACTTTTGCCGAGATTTTATATAACCACTTCAAAGAAAAAGGATATTCATCATCGGTCAGCCACAGAGACATTCTCAAATGACCGCAAAATAATCAGGGAGAAACTTCAATGTCGTTTTCATTGAGCGTTAAAGAGGAGCTTGCAAAAATTGAATATATGCCCCCTTGTTGCCGCCATGCAATGACTTACGGTATGCTCCTTTTCGGCAGGGAATTCAACAAAAGCGGAATTTCGATAATGACCGAACATGAGGTTGTTGCAAAAACCTATGCCGCTTTGCTGAAAGCCGAAACGGGCATCACAGCGGTTATTTCGGTTTCAAAAGCCGGAAAGTTCACCGTCAGTGTTGAGCAAGAAGATATCGAATCGGTTCTTTCCTGCTTTTCAACCAGCGGGAGTGAATCCTTTACCCGAATCAACCGCGGAAATCTTCTCAACGAAAGCGATAACGAAAGCGAAGTGCTCAATTGCTGCAATGCTGCTTTTTTCCGCGGAGTTTTCCTTTCCTGCGGAACGCTCAGCGACCCGAACAAGGGTTATCACCTTGAATTTGTTGTTCCGTTCCGTATGCTCAGCTTTGACCTTATGAAAATGCTGACGGAATATAACCTGAAAGCGAAGCACATGGTGCGCCGCTATGTCAACATCATTTACATAAAGGACAGCGAAAGCATTGAGGATTTATTGAATATAATGGGTGCGCAAAGCTGTGCCTTTGAAATAATGAACATCAAAATATATAAAGACTTCCGCAATGTTTCAAACCGCCGTGCGAATTTTGACAGCGCAAATGTTGCCCGGACTGCGATTGCCGCCTGTGCGCAGGTTGAGAAGATTCAAAAGATTATTGACAGCGGAAAGCTTTCACAGCTTCCGGAGGATCTGCGCCGCTTTGCCGTTCTCAGGGTTGAAAATCCCGATTCAAGTCTGCGCGAATTCGGCGAGCTGTTTTCTCCGCCGCTTTCCCGCTCGGCTGTGAACTATCGAATAAAAAAACTCATCGCCTTTTCCGAACAGCTCGGTGAGGCTTCCCCGGAGGATAAAAAACTTGGATAACAAAAGGAAAAATTTTACCGTTCCCGAAGAGGAACTTGAAAAACAAAAGGAATATTCAAGGCTTGTTTCCCTTGTTCTTTCTTCCCGGTTTCCCTCTTCTGCACCGAAAGCATTTGTTCATACCTACGGCTGTCAGGGCAATGTTTCCGACGGCGAAAAAATCAAGGGCATCCTTTGCTCTCTCGGCTATGAACTCACCGATTCGGTTGAAGACGCTGACCTTGTTTTGTATAACACCTGCGCCATAAGAGAACACGCACAGGACCGTGTTTTCGGTAATGTAGGCGCACTCAAAAAATATAAAACCGCAAAGCCGGACATGATAATTGCCCTTTGTGGCTGTATGATGCAGCAGGAATATGTTGCAGAAAGAATCAAGAACAGCTTTCGCTATGTTGACCTTGTTTTCGGTACTCATGTTCTGCATAAGCTTCCGGAATTTCTCCACCGCTGTCTTTGTTCGGGGAAAAGGGTCTTTGACCTTTCCGGAGGTGACGGAAACATTGTTGAGGGCTTGCCGCTTCACCGTGACGGAGCGTTCAAGGCGTGGATTCCGATAATGTACGGTTGCAACAATTTCTGCTCGTATTGCGTTGTTCCCTATGTCAGAGGGCGTGAAAGAAGTCGCAGCTTTGAACTGATTGTTGAAGAGGCAAGGCAGCTCGTTGCCGCCGGCTATAAGGAACTTACCCTCCTCGGTCAGAATGTTAACTCATACAACAAAGACCTTGAGGAAAAGTATCGCTTTCCTGCGCTTCTCAGTGCGATAAATGATATTGAGGGAGACTTTATAATCCGCTTCATGACATCGCATCCCCGTGATTGCACGAAAGAACTGCTTGAAACAATGGCGAGGTGCAAAAAGGTTGCAAAGCACCTGCATCTTCCCGTTCAGTCAGGCAACGACCGTGTCCTCAGGGAAATGAACCGTCACTATGACCGTGAAAAATATCTCGGTCTCATAAAATACGCCTATGAGCTCATGCCGGAGCTTTCAATAACAAGCGACATCATTGTCGGTTTCCCCGGGGAGACCTATGAGGAGTTCTGCGACACGCTCTCGCTTCTCAAAGAGGTCAACTATACCTCACTTTTCACTTTCATTTTTTCTCCCCGCCCCGGAACAAAGGCGGCGTCAATGCCGGATGAGGTTGAAAAAAAGGAAAAGTCAAGGTGGTTTTCCGAACTTACCGCCCTCCAGGAGGAGATTGCCTCAAAGCGTACCGCCGCAATGAAAGGCCGGAGCTACCGTGTCCTTGTTGAGGAACGCAACGAAAATTCAGGCCTTCTCAGCGCAAGAACAGAGGGCAATGTCATCATTGAATTTGAGGGTGAGGACTGCCTTATCGGCTCATTCGCCAAGGTTGAAGTTACCGAGCCTAAGACATGGGTTCTCAAAGGCAGGTTCATTGAATTGGGATAAAACGCAGATTTCTGCGCATATCAATATATTTTTTTCACAAGGAGTACTCTAAATGGATGTAATCAAACTTACCCGCGAGCTTGGTGCCGCAATTCAGCAGGACGAAAGATATCTCGCTTTTGCAAAGGCAAGAGAAGAGAACGAAAAAGATGCCGAGCTGCTTGACCTCATGGGACAGATTCAGCTTGTTCAGATGAACTATCAGCGTGAAGCTTCGCAGGAAAACCCCGACTCGGAAAAGATGGCGGAATTTGAACGCCAGTTCAATGCCGTTTATGATAAGTTCATGGCAAACGAAAAAATGAAAGCCTATGAAGCCGCAAGAAAAGAGATTGACAGCATGATGAACTATGTCATGCAGATTCTCGGTCTTTGCGTCAACGGTGCAGATCCTGCAACCTGCGAACCGGAAGAAGAACACAGCTGTGGCTGCGACTGCGAAAGCTGCTCGTCCGATTGCCACCACTGATTTGATTCACAAACTGCCGGCCGGTTTTGCCGGTCGGCGGTTCAAAAAGAAGTAAAAAGAAAAGAGGGAAAAGCAAAAATGGCGGAAATGACCCCGATGATGAAGCAGTATCTTGAAATCAAAGAGCAATACCCTGACGCAATTTTGTTCTTTCGCCTCGGAGATTTTTACGAAATGTTTTTTGATGACGCAAAAACGGTGTCAAGAGAGCTTGAACTGACACTGACCGGAAAAAGCTGCGGTCTTGATGAGCGTGCGCCGATGTGCGGCGTTCCCTTCCACAGTGCCGACAGCTACATAGCAAAGCTTGTTTCAAAGGGATACAAGGTTGCAATCTGTGAGCAAACCGAAGATCCCGCAACCGCAAAGGGACTTGTCAGCCGAGATGTCATCCGTGTTGTCACAAAGGGCAGCGTTATCGAAAACAGTATGCTTGACGACTCCAAAAACAACTATCTGACCTGCGTTTTCCTTTCGGAAAACGGCGGAGGAATTTGTTTTACCGACATTTCAACGGGTGTTCTGAATGTCACAAGTTTTCAGGGTAGTGATACGGAAAGCAAGCTTATCAATGAGCTCGGCGTTTTTTCTCCGAGTGAGATTGTTCTCAACCGCCGCTGCGCAGACAGCAAAGCGATTTCATCTTTTATCACAAAACGAATGGAGGCCTCCTGCGAGGTCTGCCCGGAGGAAGACTTTTCCTTTGAAATCTGTCTTGAGGAATGCGAAAAGCATTTTTCCGCCGAAAAACTTTCTTCTTCCGGAATCAATCAGAGCCCCGAGGCTGTTGTTGCCGTTGGTGCAGCAATAAGATATCTCAAGAATGTTCAGAAAAATGAGGTTGAAAACATCACGGATATCAACTTCTACTCGGAAAATCAGTATATGAAAATTGATTTTTCAACCAAACGCAATCTCGAAATTACCGAGACGATGCGCAACCGTGAAAAAAAAGGCTCCCTTTTATGGGTGCTGGACAAAACCAGAACATCAATGGGCAAACGACTGCTGCGAACATGGCTTGAAAAGCCGCTTGTTAATTATGCGGCAATCACCAAAAGGCAGAATGCCGTGGATGAGCTTGTTTCAAACGGAATTGAGCTTTCCGAACTTCAGTTTGCCCTTTCAGATATTTTCGACATTGAGCGCCTCATCACAAGGGTTGTCTATGAAACAGCCAACGCAAAGGAGCTCAATTCACTCAAGCAGACCCTTGAACAGCTTCCGCTTGTCAGGGCGGCGCTTTCAAAAATGAAAAGCACATATCTCAGGCAGCTTTGCTCGTGCGTTGATTTGCTTGAGGATGTCCATGAGCTTATTGACGCTGCGATTGACCCTGAAGCTCCTTTCTCCGTCCGTGAGGGCGGAATGATCCGTGACGGCTTCAATGAGGAACTCGATTCCCTGCGATACATTGAAAAAAACGGAAAGCAGTATATTACTGACATTGAAACCGCCGAAAAGGAAAAGACGGGTATACCCAAGCTTCGTATCGGCTATAACCGTGTTTTCGGCTATTATATTGAGGTCACAAATTCATACAAGTCTCTTGTTCCGGAAACATACATCAGAAAACAGACTCTTGCAAACTGCGAACGATATATCACTCAGGAGCTCAAAGACCTTGAAAGCAAGGTGCTCGGCGCTCAGGAGCGCAGTGTCAAGCTTGAATATGAGATTTTCTGCCAGGTCAGAAAGGCTGTTGCCAATGAATATAACCGTATTCATCAGACAGCTGCGGCGGTTGCCGCTGCAGATGTTCTTTGCTCGCTTGCTGCGGTTGCCGTTGAAAACAACTATGTCTGTCCTTCAATGCACGATAACGGAATTGTTGAAATTGTTGACGGCAGACACCCGGTTGTTGAAAAGGTTCTGCGTGACAGTCCCTTTGTTCCGAACAATACCTATCTTGACTGCGCAGACAGCCGCTGCGCAATTATCACCGGCCCGAATATGGCGGGAAAATCCACCTATATGCGCCAGGTTGCGCTGATTTGTCTGATGGCGCAAATCGGTTCTTTTGTTCCGGCAAAGCGTGCCGAACTTTCAATAATCGACAGCATTTTTACCCGTGTCGGTGCGTCGGACGACCTTGCCTCCGGTCAGTCAACCTTCATGGTTGAGATGAACGAGGTTGCCGCAATTCTCAAATCTGCAGGAAAAAACAGCCTTATTATTCTTGACGAGGTCGGCAGGGGAACTTCAACTTTTGACGGAATGAGCATTGCAAGGGCTGTTCTTGAATACATTGCTGACAAGCGCAAAATCGGAGCAAAAACCCTTTTTTCAACTCACTATCATGAGCTGACCGAGCTTGAAGGAAAGCTTGACGGCGTGAAGAACTATAACATCTCCGTCAAAAGACGGGGAAGCACAATCACCTTTCTTCGTCGGATTGTCCGCGGACCGGCTGACGGAAGCTACGGAATTGAGGTTGCAAAGCTTGCCGGCGTTCCGTCAGGTGTTGTTAACCGTGCAAGGGAGATTCTTGTTGAACTTGAAAACGAGGACAGAAAGCTCAAAGCGGCTGCAAAGGCGGATTTCTCCTTTGATGATGAAGCCGAAAGCGAACCGATGCAGATTTCCCTTGAATCAAGGCTTGACGATGAAATCATTGATGAACTGAAAAATATAGATACCGATACGCTCACACCGCTTGAAGCGCTGACAACGCTTTATAAGCTTGCGCAAAAAGCACGGAATAAGTAAATTGTATGACCTGTTGAAAGGAAGGTGAAAATGTGGGAAGAATCAATGTGCTGCCAAAGAGCATTGCCCAGCTTGTTGCCGCAGGAGAGGTTGTTGAACGGCCTGCCTCGGTTGTCAAGGAGCTTTGCGAAAACTCAATTGACTCAGGAGCAACCGCTGTTACGGTTGAAATACGAAACGGCGGAATAACCTATATCCGTATCACCGACAACGGCTGCGGAATCTTTCGTGACGATGTTCCGAAAGCCTTTTTGAGCCATGCCACAAGCAAGATTCAAAAGGCGGAGGATCTCAACAGCATTTTCACCCTTGGCTTCCGTGGAGAGGCTCTTGCCTCGGTTGCCGCCGTTTCAAGGGTTGAGCTTTTCACAAAAACCGCAAACGAGGAAAACGGAACATTCTTTTCAATCGAGGGCGGAATTGAAACAAAAAACGAAACTGCCGGCTGTCCGGACGGAACAACAATTGTTGTCCGTGACCTGTTTTATAACACTCCGGCAAGGATGAAGTTCCTGAAAAAGGATGTCAGCGAGGCTAACGCTGTTGCCGATGTTGTTGATAAGCTTGCACTTTCCCACCCGGAGATAAGCTTTCGGTTTATCCGAGAGGGGAAGCAGACCCTCATCACTCCGGGAGACGGAAAGCTCATTTCCGTAATCTATTCTCTTTTCGGCAGAGTTTTTGCCGAGGGTATGATTGAAACCTCCTATGAGCTTGACAAAATCGGCGTTTCCGGTTTTGTTTGCAAGCCAACCTCCGCCCGTCCGTCAAGGGCGATGCAGTATTTCTTTTTGAACGGCCGCTTCATCCGCTCACGCTCCTGCGCCGCTTCAATGGAAAATGCCTATAAGAATTCGATAATGGTCGGAAAATTTCCTGCCTGTGTGCTGAACATCACAGTTGCAGCGCACAGCGTTGATGTGAATGTTCATCCGGCAAAGACCGAGGTGCGTTTCAGCGATGAACGGCGGGTGTCCTCTGCAATATACTACGCAGTGAAAAATGCCCTTTCGGAGTATGACACCAGGGTTCAGATTGACCTTGCAAAAATTGCTCAGAAAACAAAGCCGGAAGCTGCTGCGCAGCTTTACATGGTTGAGGATGAGCCGGAAAAAACAAAATCGCCCGAACCGAAGCAACCCGATGTTCAGAAACCTGCGCCGAAAAAGGATTTCTGGCAGTCAATGCCGGCAAATCAGTTTAATAAGTCCGGCAACCTTTCTTCGCCGAAAAGCGATAAACTTTCCCACCAAAAAGAGGAAAATGAACCGGATTTGGTTGCAGCATTCAAAAAGAAAAAGGTTTCTGAGCAAAAATCGTCTCAAACCAATAAAGTTGTTCCCACAAATCAGAACAACCCTGCTGTTCGGGAAAAACCGGCTCAGCCGCAAAACAAGCCGATTGAAAAGCCTGAACCTAAAAGGCCGGATAGCGAAAAAACAGTGCCTCAATCTCCCGGCGTTTCAATAACCGACAAAAGGCCGCCGAAGCCTTT
>JAEDHZ010000216.1 GCA_016292705.1 Clostridiaceae bacterium | reverse complement strand
ATGAAGAGAACATATAATAGGTATCAGACAATGGACATTTCACTTTACTATGAAGAAAAAGGCGAGGGCTTCCCTCTGGTTCTGCTCCACGGAAACGGCGAAGACCATACATATTTCAAAAATCAGATTGAGTTTTTTTCAAAAAGCCGTCATGTAATAGCTGTTGACACAAGAGGTCACGGAAAAACACCAAGAGGCGGCGGGGAATTTTCAATCCGCCGCTTTGCGGAGGATCTCTATGAATTCTTCCTTGAACACGGAATTGAAAAGGCAGACCTTCTCGGTTTTTCGGACGGCGGAAACATTGCGCTTTTGTTTGCGCTCAAAAACCCCAAAATGGTGCGAAAGCTCATTCTCAACGGTGCAAACCTTTTTCCGAAAGGAGTCAGGGAATCCGTTCAGTTTCCGATTGAACTCGGATATTTTCTTGCAAAGCCGTTTGCAAACATCGGAAAAAAAGCAAGAAAAAAAGCGGAACTGCTTTCCCTCATGGTGAACGACCCTTATATCGAGCCGGACGAGCTTAAATATATCTGTGCGCCTACTCTTGTCATTGCCGGAACGCACGACATGATTAAGGAGAGCCACACACGGTTGATTGCCGAAAAAATACCCGGCGCAAAGCTGAAATTCATTGAGGGCGACCATTTCATTGCGCACAAAAATCCGGATGTATTCAACAAAGCGACCGAGGCTTTTTTGAACGGTCAGATCTGAAAAAACTCCGGATGTTTTCTGAACTAAAAATCTATAGCACGGCGCTTTATGCGCTCCACACATAGGAGGAATAAAAATGCTTGAAATTAGAAATCTTACAAAATCTTTCGGTGAAAAAAAGGCGGTAGATAATCTTTCGTTGGAGATTAAACCGGGCGAAATCTACGGCTTTATCGGTCACAACGGGGCAGGAAAAACAACAACGCTCAAGTCGATTGCAGGTATTCTTCAGTTTGACGAAGGCGAAATAAAAATCGGCGGTGTTTCAATCAGAGAAGACCCGATAGCCTGCAAAAGGATGCTTGCCTATATCCCCGACAATCCGGATATATATGAGTTCATGACAGGTATAAAGTATCTCAACTTCATTGCCGACATTTTCGGCGTCGGCGCAAAGGAAAGGCAGGAGCGAATCAAAAAATACGCCGATCTTTTTGAACTGACAAAGGACCTTGCCGAACCCGTGAGTGCTTACTCCCACGGAATGAAGCAGAAACTTGCTGTCATTTCCGCCTGGCTGCATGAACCCAAGCTTATCATCATGGACGAACCGTTTGTCGGTCTTGACCCCAAGGCGGCTCACATTCTCAAGGAAATGATGCGTGAGTTTTGCGACAAGGGCAACGCAATCTTTTTCTCCACCCATGTTCTTGAAGTTGCCCAAAAGCTTTGCGATAAGGTTGCAATCATCAAAAACGGAAAGCTGATCCGCTCCGGAACAATGGAGGAAGTCAGAGGCGATGACAGCCTTGAGGAAGTTTTCCTTGAATTGGAGGAAGAATAATGCTGAAAATACTCCTTAAAAAACAGCTTTATCAGCTCAATCAGAGCTTTTTCTATGACTCAAAAAAAGGCAAAGCACGCTCAAAGGCAAGCACCATAGGTTTCATTGCTTTCTTTGTTGTCATAATGGTCGGCGTGCTTGGATCAATGTTTACCTATCTTTCACTGACGCTGTGCGAGCCGCTTGTGTCTGTCGGTCTCGGTTGGCTGTATTTTGCGCTCATCTCCCTTGTTTCGCTGATGCTCGGAATTTTCGGCAGCGTTTTCAACACATATTCAAGCCTCTATCAGGCAAAGGACAATGACCTTTTGCTTTCTCTGCCGATACCGGTACGGCACTTGCTGGTTTCCCGTCTGCTCGGAGTTTACCTAATGGGCACGATGTATAGCATTATTGTTATTCTTCCGGCTGTTGTTGTTTACCTTGTCGTTGCCGGTTTTTCGGCAAGGGCACTTTTCGGTTCGCTTGTTCTCATGGCGGCAATCACGGTCGTTGTGCTTGTCCTTTCGTGTGCGCTCGGTCTTGTTGTTGCAAAGGTCAGCGTAAAAATCAAGAACAAAAGCATTGTTACAACAGTTTTGTCGCTTGGTTTTTTTGCACTTTACTACTATGTTTATGCAAATGCCTATACCCTTTTGCAGACTGTGATTCAGAATGCGCAAACCATCGGTGAAAAGGTCAAGGGCATGGCTTATCCGCTTTATATTTTCGGAAAGGTTGGAGAAGGTGAACTTCTGCCTCTTGCAATAACCGTTCTTTGCGTCGGCGCTCTTTTTGTGCTGACATATATTCTGATGGAAAGAAGCTTTCTTAAGATTGCAACATCAAGCGCAAAAACAGTCCGCCGTGAATACCGGGAGAAGCAGACAAAACTGAAGAGCGCAGATTCCGCCTTGCTTTCAAAAGAACTCTCCCGTCTCCTTTCAAGTCCGACATATATGCTCAACGGTGCGCTCGGAACAGTCATCCTCTTTGTCGGCGGAATTGCCCTTCTCATCAAAGGCAATTGGGTTGTTGAACTGTTCAGCACGGAACTGGGCTTCGGCAAAGACTTCACAACCGTCATAGGCACCTTGGCGGTTTGCATGTTAACCACAATGAACAGCCTTTCGGCTGCATCGGTTTCCCTTGAGGGAAAGAGCATCTGGCTTTCGCAGTCGCTCCCGGTTTCTGCGTGGAAGGTGCTGATGGCAAAATTCAATCTCCACATGCTTCTTACGGGTGTTCCTGCGCTGTTCTGCTCTGTCTGCGTTTGCATTGTTCTGCGCCCGACAGTTGCAGCTTGCGCTGCTGTGCTCATTTTTCCGCTTTTGTTTGTTGCTTTGCTTTCGGCAATCGGTCTCGTGCTGAATCTGAAAATGCCGAACCTCAACTGGACAAATGAAACCTCCGCCGTCAAACAGAGCTTCAGCGTTCTCATTACCCTTTTTGCAGGTTGGATACTGTCGTT
>JAEDHZ010000015.1 GCA_016292705.1 Clostridiaceae bacterium | reverse complement strand
CTTTCGGTTTGAGGATAGTCATAAACCGAAAGTGCGCAAAGCACGCAGTCGTTTTGAAAAAGGAGGGTGCAAAGGGTCTGGACACCCCAGAATACACCGGCTTCGTCTGCGCCTTCAATCAGCACGCTGTTTTCCCGGACGGTCAGGCGGTAGCCCTCTTTTTCTTTAACGCTTTCTGAAATGCGAAGCGTCAGACTTTCCTTTCCCGTTCCGACAAAGCTGAGTTCAAAGGCTTTTTTGCAGAACTTATAAAACGATGCAAGAGCCTTTTCGCTTTTGTTGTCTGCTGAGATTTCCGCAAGACGAGTGAGTTTGAAAACGGGGCTTTCGCTTTCAATTTCAATTTGCTGTGGTTCGGGAATGATGTTTGTTTTCATAAGCTTTCGCCCCCAAAAAGTTACTGTTCAGCCGTTTCTTCGGCCTGTGCTTTTGCCGTTTCAAGAATTTTGAGAACTTCACCAAGAGTTTCAAGCGCAGTGAATTTTGAAAGCTTGACGGAAAGATAAGGCTTTGTTTTTCCTGCGCTGACCATTACTCTGCCGCGCATCAGCTTTGAAAGCATTGCGATTGAAACCGGATTGATTCTCTGCATGAAGATGAGCAGGATGTCATTGCGCTGAGAAATTTCATAGATTCCGAGATTGCTGCAACGATTGCGTATCAAGGCAATTTCAATGAGACCGAGCACACTTTGCGGCGGTTCGCCGAAACGGTCAATGAACTCGTCAACAACATCCTGCGCATCATCACGGTTTTTGACGCAGGCAATGCGCTTATACATGAACAGTCTGTTTTTGACGGATTCAATATAATCCTCCGGGATGTGTGCATCAACGGCGATATCAATGAGACATTCGTTTTCCGTCTGTTCCTCCGTATGCTTGCTTTCATGCTTCTGACTTTCAACTGCTTCGGAAAGAAGTTTCAAATACATATCATAACCGACAGCCTCCATGTGGCCGTGCTGTTGAGCGCCGAGAACATTGCCGGCGCCCCTGATTTCAAGGTCACGCATTGCAATTCGGAAGCCTGAACCGAACTCCGTGTATTCTCTTATTGCGGAAAGCCTGCGTTCAGCTTCAGGCGAAAGCTGTTTTTGCGGATTATATGTGAGGTATGCGAAGGCTCGCCGTGCGCTGCGGCCGACCCGCCCTCTTATCTGATGCAGCTGAGCAAGACCGAGGCGATCTGCGTTTTCAATTATCAGCGTATTTGCGTTCGGAACATCAACGCCCGTTTCGATTATCGTTGTGCAGACAAGGATATCAATTTCGCCCTCAAGAAGCTGCCTCCAGACC
Organism: Clostridiaceae bacterium; assembly: GCA_016292705.1. Taxonomy (GTDB): domain Bacteria; phylum Bacillota; class Clostridia; order Oscillospirales; family Acutalibacteraceae; genus UBA6857. Next base: position 13,271 of record JAEDHZ010000015.1, on the reverse strand, counting down.
TCGCTGAGCTCCTCTTCGCTCATTTTTCCGTGACCTATTCCGATTCTTGCGTCCGGCAATCGCTCCTTGAGTTTTGCTGCGGTACGGTCGATCGTATCCGTTCTGTTGTGCAGATAGTATACCTGCCCGCCACGGCGCAGCTCCCGTTCAATTGCTTCGCAGATCAGTTCTGTATCGTGCGGTATCACATAGGTCTGAACCGGATGGCGGTCTGACGGCGGAATTTCAAGAACGGACATATCCCGTATTCCGGTCATTGCCATGTTGAGCGTCCTCGGTATTGGCGTTGCGGAAAGGGTGAGAACATCAACAAGAGGGAATTTTTCCTTGAGTTTTTCCTTTTGTGCAACACCGAAGCGCTGCTCCTCATCAACAATGAGAAGTCCGAGATCTTTGAATTCAACACCCTTTGAAATGAGCGAATGTGTGCCGACAATGAGGTCAATGCTTCCTGATTTCAGTGCTTTTTTGATTTTGTTGCGTTGAGTGACGCTGCGGAAACGGGAAAGCATTTCAATTTCAACAGGGAAGCCGTCAAAACGCTTTTTTATTGTCTGGTAATGCTGGAAAGCGAGAATGGTTGTTGGAACAAGCACGGCGCACTGCTTCGAGTCCGCAACGCACTTGAAAGCGGCACGCAGCGCAACCTCGGTTTTTCCAAATCCGACATCGCCGCAAAGAAGTCTGTCCATCGGATACGGCTTTTGCATATCGTTTTTGATTTCATCAATGGATATGAGCTGGTCGTCCGTTTCGTCAAATTCAAAGCGGCGTTCAAAGTCGTTCTGCATATCAAAATCTTCAGAGAACGCATAACCCTTTGCCTCGAGCCTCTGTGCATAAATCTTAGTGAGCTGGGCTGCCATATCCTTGACCGCCGCACGCACACGGGACTTCGTTTTTTTCCATTCGTCCGAACCAAGCCTGTTGAGCTTTACGGCGCGGTCGGTATCTTTCGGAGAAATATATTTTGAAATGAGGTCAAGCTGTGTCACGGGAACATAAAGCACATCGTTGCCGCGGAAGTTGATTTTGATGAAGTCTTTGATTTTGCCTTCAACCTTCATCGTTTTGATACCGTCAAAAATTCCGATTCCGTGGACGGCGTGAACAACATAATCCCCACGGGACAGCTCCTCAAGGCTTGCAATGCCCTTTCCTCCGGAAAAACGCTTTTTGATTTTGCGACCGGAAGAGCTGTTCCTTTTTGAAATTGAAAAAAGCTCAAAGGAAAGTGATTGATAGCCGAAGCCTGCGCTGACAAAGCCGGAAAGAACACTCACCGAACCTTCCGGAAATTCAGCCGGAACAACCGGATAGTAGTGCGCTTTTACCCCCTCAGTTTCAAGGTCAAAGGCAAGCTCCTTTGCGCTTTTTTCTGTGCCTGCCATGACAACAATACTGAACTTGCGTTTAATAAACGGCTCGATGTCCTCAAGCAGATATGACATTGTTCCGTCCCAGGCGGAGTTCATTGATGCGCTGACGCTGACAAGCTCTTTTACAGGTACATCAAAGCTGCCGCGGGCAAGGTCATCAGCAAAAACGGCGCCCCGGCTTTCATAAAGCGAGAAAAGATCTGAAACCGTGAGCATGAATCTGTCAAGCCCCTTGGTAAGGAAACCGTCCTCAACCATTGCTTTGACATCCTCAAGCAAAAGCTTTGTTGAAGATTCGGCCTTGAGCTTCACAGAAGAGCTTTCGCTGACAAAAAGCAGGCAGTCCTTTGCATAGTCGAAAACTGTCTCCGGCTTTTCATAGGCAAGAGAAAGATAACGGTCAAGGCAGGAAAGGCGAATTGAGTTTTCAATCTTTGAAACATCTTCAGAAAGGGTTGACTTGATTTTTTGTGCGCCTTTGCCTCTTACTTTTGAAATGAATTCTTTGATTTTTTCAAGGAGAACATCTTCGCTGTCAAAAAGAACTTCAGCCGACGGAGTAACAAGAACTTCATCAAGAATATCGGTTCTTCGCTGACTTTCAAGTTCAAATGAGGAAATCGAATCAACGCTGTCGCCCCAGAACTCGATGCGGACGGGTTCGCTCCTGCCCGGCGGAAAAAAGTCAATTATTCCTCCCCGCAGGGAAAACTGCCCTTCGCCGTCCACCTGCTCGGCACGGACATATCCCGCAACCGAAAGGGCATTCAAAAGTACACTTTCCTCAAGGTCGTCACCGGTTCTGACGAGCATACTGCGGCGCAAAAGCTCCGCTTTCGGAATTGTGAGCTGCATAGCGGCTTCAACGCTGCAAACAACAAAGCTGTAATCACCGGAAAGTATTTTTGAAAGCACACCGATGCGTTGCTGTTCATATTCCTTTGAGCTGCTGTCTGACGAGCGGAAGTGAAAGTCCCTTGCAGGAAAGAACAGCACTCCGCCGGAAAAGGCGGAAAGGTCCTGCGCAATTTTCAGCGCAGACGGCTCATCGGAACAGATAACGAGTGCCTTTTTTTTCGATTGCTCACATAGTGCAGAGATATAATGCGCCTTGCACACGGAGGAAAGCCCGATGATTCCCATCGGAAGCCTTCTTTCGTCAACAGCTTTTTTAACAGCGAGATATTCACCGCTTTTTTGAAGAACTTTTGTAAAACCGGACATACTGACTCCCCAAAAATATATAATATGATTTCAAACGCCCGAAAAGCGCAAAGAACGCTTTCGGTACCAAGCGTTTTTTGCGCTGAAATGCGGTTTTCTGAAGAATGTTGAAAAAGAAAGCCCCGCACCTTTTCGGCTCGGGGCAAAGTGCATCACTTTAACATCTGCTTACTTAATCCAACCATCCTCGTCAATCTTGTCGAATCTGTTGAGGAGGCTTTCAACGAAAGCGAGGAAAGCCTGAAAAATACCTCTGACGGTCTCATAAGCTTTCATTGCGATATCCATAGGGCGTTTCTCCTTTCAAATTTGATTAGTCCTTGTCACCCCAGATGGTGTCATAGAACTTGGTGTAAGCATAGGGATCTTCCTCAGCGCCTACAACATAGGCAACCCAACCAATAACACGGTCAAAGAAACGAACAACATCCTTGCAAACATCGGTAAAAGTATTCCAGTTCATACAATGACTCCTTTCAGAGAATTTAATAATATTACTGTTATCACTCAAGGGCAGACTTTTCCACCCATAAACTTAACCTCATTTTAACCCGATTCTGAGCGTTTGTCAACTTGAATATTAAAAAATAATTAAATTTGTTAATTCTGTATATATCCAAACATAGTTTTTTGACATTATTACACTAAACAAGACTGCACAAATCCCCATGATTCGACAGAATATGGTAATTCTGTCAGACTTTGAAAACGGTCAGACTCTGAAATTTTTCCCCGGCTTTGAAGGTGCATTGCGGAAAATCCGGCTGATTCGGTGTGTCGGGGTAATACTGGGTTTCAAGGCAGAAGCCGAAGTTCTTTTCAAGACCGATTCCGCCTTTTCCTTCTTCACCGTCCATGAAGTTTCCGGTGTAAAGCTGAACACCGGGGAGATCGGAATAAACCTCAAGCTTTCTTCCGCTTTTTTCGTCCCTTGCTTTTGCAACAAGACGAAGCGTCCCGATTTCTCCGTTCACGCAGAAGTTGTGGTCATAACCCTTGCACTGAATGAGCTGGATATCGTTTTCGTTTATATCCCTGCCGATTTTTTTGAACTCACGGAAATCAAATGCCGTTCCCTCAACCGGTCTGATTTCTCCGGTGGGAATACTGTTTTCATCCGTGGGTGTGAAATAATCGCAATTGAGCATAAGCTCATGGTCAAGAATATCGCCGTTTGCGGTTGTTCCGAGGTTGAAATAGGCATGGTTGGTCATGTTGATGACCGTTTCCTTGTCCGGAACGGCTTCATAGTGTATCTCAAGCTCGTTTCTGTCTGTGAGAATGTAGGTAACTTTTACATCAACATTGGCGGGAAATCCCTGTTCGCCGTCCGGACTGTGATAGGAAAACTCAACAGCATCATCGTCAATGATAATTGCTTTCCAGAGGGCACTGCTGTATTCGCCGCCGCCGTGCAGGCAGGTGATGTCCCTTTCGTTTTTGGTAACATTATACTCCGTTCCGGAAAGGGTGAACTTTCCGCCGGAAATCCGGTTTGCATACTGACCGATAATCTCGCCGGTATAGGTTCCTGATCTGATATGACCGAGAATGTTGTCAAAACCTGCAATGATGTCTCCGGGTTCCCCGTTGCGGTCGGGACAGACAAATGAGTTCAGTGTTGCTCCCCTTGTGATTATTCCGGCTGAAACGCCGTTGTTGTTTTCAATGGTATAGAGAAAAACATCTCTGCCGTCAGGCATGATGTCATATAATGTTTTTGTTACGCTCATGGCAGTTCCTCCTTAAAGCTTGATTTCGAGCGGAAGCACAATTGAGCTGTCCGTCTCAATTGCTCCCGTGTCAAAGCATATATAATAGTTCATTGCGCTCTCATAGTACATTTCTCTGTCGATATCAACAACGCAAGCAAGTCCGCTTTCGGCGTCTGCGCTGTCATAAACACATTTGAAATCGAACGACTCACGGGAAATCTGGAAGTCTCCGATTGTTGTGCAGATGAGATAGGCTTTTCCGTTAGCTTTCGGAGAGGTACCGATGTCATCGGAAATGTTGACGATAACCCTTGAAATTTCGTCGTTTTCGTTTGTTTCAAACGAGGCGGACGCACCTTTAATCTGAACATACTGCCTTCCGTCAACAGAAGAATCTCCGTCAGCTTTGTCCGAATGGAAAAACCTGTTTGAATCTTTTGGCGCAGTTGTACTTTCTGTTGTGCTTTCTGTTGTGCTCTCGGTTGTGCTTTCCGTTGTGCTCTCAGTGGTACTTTCCGTTGTGCTTTCCGTTGTGCTTTCTGTTGTGCTCTCGGTTGTGCTTTCCGTTGTGCTCTCAGTGGTCGGTTCCGTCGTGCTTTCGGTTGTGCTCTCAGTTGAACCGACGGTTGTGCTTTGGGAAGCGAGGGCGGTGGTTGTCTCCTTTTGTGAGGATACGGTTTTGATAACAAGCGCAACGGCAATTGCCGCAACAACGGCAAGAACCGCAATGAGAATATACAGCTTTTTATTTGATGATTCCTCTTCCTCATCGCTGTCGGAAAAGGCTTTCATGAATTGTTCTTTTTCGGTGTCCGCTTTTGCAATGTCCGGAGCTTTTCCGTTGTAGGCACTGAAGGGAATATCACCCTCTTGTGCAATACGGAAGTTTTTGCCGGGCTGAACTGACGGTTCTTCTTTGTCCTCTCTGTAGGAAGCGCTGCTGAGATAGTTAAGATAGCGTTCAAGGTCAGCGCTGAAATCAAATGGGGACTGAAATCTGTCCTGCGGTCTGAATGCCGTTGCTTTGAAAATGATTCTTGAAAGCGGAATATCAGAACATGCAGGTTTCTTCGGCATATCTCCCCTCATTCGCTTTTCAAAGGCGGTTTCTCTGTCAGAAAGGGAGATTGGTGCCGGAAATTCAGGCAAAAACACAGCCCGGTTGTTGTTGAGCAATTTATACATCACGAGACCAAGCGAATAGATGTCGCTGTTTGTGTCCGGAAGACTGCCGTTGATGACTTCAGGTGCAAGATATGCGGCATCTGTATATTTTCCGCTTTCCCGGTGCAAATCGGTATAAAGACCGAAATCACCGAGCTTGTAGTTTCCGAATGAGTCAACAAAAATGTTTTCCGGCATAACTTCACGGTGAAGAACACCGACACTGCGGAAACCCTCAAGAGCGCCGCACAAATCCGAGCCGAGCTTTGAAATCTCACCGCAATCGTTCTTTTTCTCTGTGAGGTAGCTTGAAAGCGGTGTGAGCAGCTCCATGAGAATCAGCACATTCACAGCGCCCTCCTCACGGATAATCTCGAAGTTGTCAAACCTGACAATGTTCTTGTTTGCCCGCAGGAACATCATTTTGTCCATGTTCTCACGGACAGTTCTTTCAATTGAGTCAAGAAAAGCGGCAACATCGGAATATCTTCCGCTGTTCATTGCCGTTGTCAGCTCCTGCTCGCTCTGCGGAAAGCGAACAACCTTGAGCGCAAGAGGTTGTGAAGCACCGTTTTCTCCGGAAACACGGTAAACAACCGAGCTTTTTCCCCGTGCAACTATATTCTCAATATATCGCTCCCCGAAAAGGGGCTCGCGTTTTTTGAGTTCTTCAAGTGTCATTTTATCACACTCCGTTTCGGAAAATATGAAAGTCGGGCGGCTTTTATAATCAAGCCGCATTATACATTATAATATCATAATTTATTGGGGAAAGTCAACGGAAAAAGAGATTGTCAGATTCAGGAACAGAGGGCGTCTCTTTGCCTTTTGAGCAGTGATACTTTGAAATCGGGTAACCCCATTCTTTAAAAATTCAGGTGCTCTGTTTTAAAATTAAGCTTATTGAAAAATAATCGGAAGCGATACTTTATACAATGATATAAATCATAACAATATATCTGATACGGAAAGTCCTGAAAGCAGGAAAAGAAGCAAAACAGCAAAAAATGCCTGTAAAAAGCGGGCCAAACATTAACAAAGTGTTAAATTTTTATATGTTTTGTACAATAAAAATTCATTTTGTTAGTGTGAAAGTCACGAAAATCTGTGAAACTATTGACTTGTATGCTTCAGTATATTAGAATGAATATACAAATCTGCCGGTGCGTTGCACGGGCGAATAATAATTTATAAGGAGATTCTTAGAATGAAAAAGAAAATACTCGCAGTAATCCTTGCTGTTATGATGCTTGTATGCACTGTTCCGTTCGGTGCATCTGCAGCAAATGACGGCTATGTTCGCAGTGAAATCCTTGACAACTCAAACTACTATCACTTTGAGTATGTTGAAAAGGAAGACTACTTCAAAAAGTCCATCAGCCTCAGCACAGCTCTCGGCGGTTATGACAACGCATGGTTCAACTACTTTGACAAGTCAGTTGACATCAACTATGCAAAGGCCGTTCTTCTCAGCCTTATTGAACAGGTTGAAGCAGAGTATAACAACCAGACCTTTGAGGAAGTTATTAAAATCCTCAGCGGTGCAAAGGACGCAATGGAAGTTATCCAGAAGGTTGGCGAAATTTCACAGAAGGTTACCGATGTTCTTGACTTCACTCAGGCTGAAGAATGGGGCGACACCATCGGCATCCTCGGTACCGCAATCAAGGCTGCTAACTATGGCAACGAAATCTATGAAGCTTATGTTAAGGGTTATGCAATGATCCTTTCCGCAAAGGCTGCAAGCGCATTCTATGGCGACTTCCTTACATATCTTGCAGAAAACTGCGAAAACGAAGCTGTTCGTGTTGCAGCTGCTGAAATCGCAGAAACAATCGATAAGGAAATGCAGGAAGCTGTTGACGAACTTGTTGCTTCCCTTGTTGAAAATGCAGGTAAGGACGCAGCAACAATCGCTGCTGAAGCTGCTCTCGATTCCTATGGTGTTACCGCTGCCATCAAGGGCGCATACAAGACTGTTGTTTCCCTTGCTGACAAACTCCTCAAGACTAAAGATAAGACAGAATTCATGATCTCTCTTGCAGAGACTTGCTACATTGAAAAGTGCTTCGGCGATTGGGCAAAGGCTGCTTTTGAAAGCGAAAATGCTGACTTCGCTTCATTCGCAGGCAGCACCGTTATCGCTGTCAGAGCTTGCGGCGAAAAGCTCCTTGCAAAACTTGCAAACGCAAAGACTTCTGCTCTCGTTAACATGATTCAGAAGTATGACGCAACTGAAATCAAAGTAAGAACAGCTGCTGAACTTGCAAAGCTCGATGTTGCTGCTGCTATCCTTGATGCAGACGCAGACAGCGGTTATGTAAAGAGCGTTGTTGTTACCGGCAAGACCAATGTTGCCCTCAAAGCTGCAGGCGCAGAAGAAGCACTCATCACTGTTGAAAACGACATTGAAGTTCCGGCAACAATCGGTGCCGCAGGCGCATACACCAGCGTATACAACGAAGGTCTCGGCGAATATGTTAAGGCTTTCTATCTCAAGGAAGGTTCCGATTATGACGTTGTTCTCTCCGGTGCGGTCAAAAATGCCACCGCTTATGCAGTAGCTGGAAAGAGCTTCGGCTGCATCGATACCACCGCAGGCAGAGTTATAACACTCAAGAGCGTTATCAGCGCTCCGTCAATCGTTGTTGTTGATCCCGAAAAGGAAGCTGTTGAACTTGCTTTCACTGCTGAATTTGAAAAGACCTGCGATCCTTCTGTTGCAGTTGAAAAGGAAACCAAGCCCTCAGGCGGAAGCTCAAGCTCAGGCTCAAGCTCATCAAGCAACGGAAAATTTGACTTCGGTAAGATTTTCTCAGACTTCTTCCAGAGCATTATCAATGCTTTCATGAGCATTTTCAACATCTTCAAGAAGAAATGATCTGAAATTTAATTCTCAAGGCTGCCGCAACTGCGGTAGCCTTTAATTATGCTATGATTTTGTGGTTCTGAGGCGTAATATGTTTGATTTTTAAAAAGTTTCGGGGATAGTAAAGTACGCTTTTTGGGATAATTCTTGTGGTATTATATTATCAGACGCAACCGGTATTGTGCCGAAATGATAGTCGGAGGGAAAACTATGAATAACAACAAAAGAGAGTCTGTTTCCGAAAGAGCGTTGAACAGCATGATTGTTATTGCGGCAATAATAATTGTTGCAGTTTCAGTTGTGGCCTCAGTGTTCACCTTGCAGATAAATGGAAGGGAAAACATAAGCTCAGTGACCGCCACGGCAACAACTGCCCGCCAAACGGCACAGCAGACAACAAAGGCGATTGTTAAAACAACAAAAGCATTTTCCGGAACAACAAGGAAGACCGCTTCAAAAACAACATCAAAAGCTGAAAAGCAGACCACAAAAAAGAGCAGCAGCAAAAAGAACAAGAAAAAGAATAACAAAACTCCAAAGAAATCGGGCGGATATATTTCCGGCAAAGTGGGCGCAACACTTGCAAGCGGATGGAGAACCACAACAAAGAATGTGACAACAACAAAAAAGCCAACCACAACCAAACGATATGATCCGTACGATGCTGCCGACTATTATGATCCCGAGGATTTCTATGAGGATCATTATGACGACTTCTTTGACTACTATGACGCAGAAGACTATTACTATGAGCATTGCGATGATTGATAAACAGAAAAGGCCGCCCGTATGAAAAAGCAAACGGGCGGTCATTACATTTTTCAGTTGCCTTTAACCGAACCGATAAGGAACGTATACGGATCGGGAGAGCCGAGCTTATCAGTCGGCGTTTCGTCAATAAGGAGCACCATTTTAACAAACGACCGGATTTGCTCATACATAAGATCAATGCTGAACTTATCCATTTCGTCCGTTTCGCTCACTGCGGTAAGATAGTCGGGAGCCGGAACAAAGCCTATCTGCGGAATGCCCACATTCCTGAGCGGCTGACCCTCGCCGAAGTGCAGAATGTTATGACCCTTGAGCGTAACGGTCCTGACAAGGGTTCTGTCTTCAAGCGATTTATAGTATATATCGTCCATTGTTTTGTTGCCGGTGTAGGCAAGCTCAATGTCAATATCGTTCGTTTTCTGATATACGCCGTCAACGTCCTTCCATTCGGTTGCGCCGAGATGCTCAACCGAAACGCCGGCAACGGCTTTGATGTGGCCGTCCTTTCCGTCCCACAGATCGCGGTGATTTCTGAGCCACTTTGAGGAGGCCTGAATGTCGTTCTGCTTGAACGCCGGCAGGCGGAAATGACCGGTTACAAAGACGAAAATTATGCTCCGTTCAAGCTCGCACTGCCTGAGATATTTCATCATTGCAAGCATTGCAATCGGACCGTTTTCCTCAACGCAGTTGACTCCGTCGGTGTGGGTATTGACAATGATTGCCTCGTCCGTTTTTTTGCCCCTGAGGATTGTATAAAACGATTCGGAGTTTGCTATCTTCTCCCTTTTTGCTTCAAGCACAAGAGTGACTTTGTTTTTTTCCTTTGCGGCCGCAAGCAGCTTTTTGCCCTCCTCCTCGCAGACCCAGAGGCAGGGTACGCCCTCATAGGGCAGAATGAACGGAAGATACTGACCCTTGACCATGTCACGGGACATACCCTCCCAGATGCAGATGACTGCCTTGACGCCTGCAAGCTTTGCGGCGGAAAGGAAAGGAACATTGACAAAGGAGGTTGCAACCGGTCCCTTGTAATAGGCCGGAATGTTAAGCCCTACCGGATAGGATTTCCTCTGGTTGAACGCAATGCCGCTCGGAATTTTTCCGAGATCGTGAACCTTGACAAGTGCAATCTTTCCTGCGGCAGGAAGATAATTGAAATGCTTTCCGAAGATTTCAACAACCTCTGCCGTTACGCCGAGGGGACCTGTTTCGCCGGAATACGGCCAGGCGGAGGAAACCTCAATTTCCTCATCCTTTCCGTTGCCGTGGAGTGTGATTGAGCTTGAAATTTCCTTCCACCTGTTGAAGCAGTAGAGATCGCTGTAGGTGGTAAGACCCATTTTTTCAATTTCGTTTTTGAGATATGAAACAAAGTCTCGTTGAGCGCCGGAGCCGGTTGTACGGACACCGAACGAATTCATTTTTTTAACGCCTGCAAGAACCTCCTGCTTTGAAACCAACTTTTGACTTTCAAAAAACATATTGTAAAACCCCCGTGTAATACTATAAAACTACATTATCATAATTTTATATTTTACACGAGGGATTTAAATAAAGGATATATGAACTCAGTATTAATATTTATTTGGAAAACAGACAAAACAAATTGTTCTGTATATCAGGCAAGGGTTACTTGATTCTGAGTTCATTTTTTATGAACCAACGCAGCGTCAAAGATTACGCATCCCTCGGTCGAAAACTCCGGATAGGTAATCTTTTTGCTGCTTTTGTTTTCGGAATATTTTTCAATAATCTCTTCAACATAGCCGATAATCTTTTCAATCTGCTCTGCGCTCTCTCTGCCATTGTCGTGACCGCCCCAGGGTGTGTACTCGTTGCAAAGGGCAAGAATCCTTTTTGCGCCGGGGAGCCATTCCTCAAGGCTTACAGCATGGATAACCTTCATGAGCAGAACGGCGCACACATTGTCGCCCGTGAACATCTTTTTTTCACCCTCATCAAGGAAAACAACTCCGCCGGGTGAGTGACCGGGGGTGTGTATGGTTCGCACCGTTCTTCCGCCGAGATCAAAGATCTTCCCCTCCTCAAACGGAAGCCATCTTGTTCTGAAAACTCCGCCGCAAACATCTTTCGGCCCGATCCCATGCTTTTTCATCCGGTTTGAAATGAGGTCGACGCGGACTTTTTTGAGGCTCAGAAGCTTGAATTTTAAATTGCACTCCGCTTTGTGTACCCAAACTTTGCCGAATTGGCAGGCTCCGCCGGTGTGGTCGCCGTGGGTGTGGGTTAATGCAACAGTAACGGGGAGGTCTGTGATTGAGCGAACAACAGCCTTGAGGTCACCCGTGCCGATTGTGCTGTCGATGAGAAGAGCGCTTTTTTCTCCGAGCAGCAGGTAGCAATTGTCGCGTCCGCATTCATCAATGCGGTAGGTTCTGTCGCCTATTTTTTCGGTGGCGTATACATTTTTCATAAAGCTGTCCTCCAAATAAATCATGCTGAACCGAGGAAATATTCCCTTGCGTTATCAAAGCAGATTCCTCCGATGATTCTTTTGAGTGCCTTTTCGTCAAAAGGATAAAGCCCGTCGTTTACCCATGAACCTATGATATGGCAAAGTATCCTACGGAAATACTCATGCCTCGGATATGATAAAAACGAGCGTGAATCCGTGACCATTCCGACAAAGCAGCCGAGAACGCCGAGGTTTGCAAGTGCTTTTAGCTGCGCTGTCATGCCGTCAATATTGTCATTGAACCACCATGCCGAGCCAAACTGAATCTTGCTTTTTGCTTCCGGAGACTGGAAGTTCCCTATCATTGAGCCGAGAACAAAGTTGTCCTTGGGATTGAGGGTGAAGAGTATTGTTTTCGGAAGCAGTTCTTCCTTGTCAAGAGTATCAAGGAAACGGGAAAGCCCCTGCGCTTGTTTTTGGTCGTCAATGGAGTCGAATCCGCTGTCCGCACCAAGGGAGGAAAACGCACGGCAATTGTTGTTGCGCAATGCGCCGAGATGAAGCTCCATTGCAAATCCTTTTTTTGCATACTCTTTTCCGAGGAAACACAAAACAGCAAATTTATATTTGTCAAGCTCCTCAACTGAAAGTTCCGTGCCGCTTTTCGCCTTTTCAAAGATTATTTCAATCTCACTGTCCGGTGCGGGAGCATAGGGCAGAGTTGCAACGGACTGGTCTGAGGCAACAGAACCGAGCGAACGGAAAAAGTCCATGCGCTTTGAAAGTGCTTTTTTGAGGTCTGAGAAAGTGTTGATTTCAATTTCTGCCACCTTTGAAAGCAGCGAAAGATATTCAGGAAAATTGTGAGTTTCAATGTTTATGACTTTGTCCGGACGGAAAGCCGGATAAACACAAAAGGAGAGATTCTCTCCGAGAAGCTTTTTGTGATATTCAAGCGAATCGGCAGGGTCATCCGTTGTGCAAAGGGCAAAAACATTTGACGCACTGATAAGCTCACGGGGAGTAAATCCGCCACCGTTGATTTTTTCCTGTGTCTTGTCCCATATTTCCTTTGCGGTGTCAGGGGAAAGAGGAGTGTCAATTCCGAAATACCTCTGAAGTTCAAGGTGGCTCCAGTGATAAAGCGGATTGCCGACGGCGAGCGAAAGCGTTTTTGCGTATGCCGCAAACTTTTCAAACGGCTCTGCATCGCCGGTGATGAACTTTTCCTCAATTCCTGCCGAACGCATCGCGCGCCATTTGTAATGATCGCCGGATAGCCAGAGCTCGCACAAGTCTTTCGGAGCCTTATTTTCAAAAATCTCCTTTGCGCTCAGGTGACAGTGCCAATCAAAAATCGGCTTGTCCTTTGCAAAAAGCTCAAAAAGTTCCTTTTCAACCTCGTTGTTCAAAAGGAAATCGGTTCCCATGAATTTTTTCATCGGTATCACCTCTGTCGATTAAACTTAAGTAAGGAAAATCTGACATGAAAGCCACACCGGAGCACTGCTGTCAGATATTCTTCCCTCTTGATTCTATTACCGGACTGATAATTTGTCAAGCGTATAGCATGACTTTGCTGACTTAGGGACATTTACTGACATTATTTTACAAAACTTTCAACCTGCAAGCCTTGTTTTTTGTTGACTATTCTAAATTGTAGTGGTATTATTTACATGATAGCCAAATGTGTTCCTTATCCGCTTACCCGGGAAAGGAACCTCAATACT
>JAEDHZ010000215.1 GCA_016292705.1 Clostridiaceae bacterium | reverse complement strand
ACAAGGTTAAGCATTTCAAAATGCTCGTGAGCACGGTGCATCATGCCGCAGGTTTCCGTGCTGAGGAGTGCTGAAAAGAAATTGTAGCCACCCTCAATCGCACGCTCAAGAATACTTCTTGAATACATACAGGTTTTTTCGGACATATAATATGTAGCTATTGAAGTATCCGCAGTTCCGGGAGCACGCAGGCGGACTGAAAAGCAACCGGAAAGATTCATAAGCACTTCAGGAACATAGTAGCAGGAATATCCCAATGCAAGCTTTCCGTCTTCAAGAGCCTTTTCAACAAGTTCGTTCTTCACATCCTGGAGAAGTTTTTCAAAAAACACACGGTGTTTCAGATCTTTCATTACTTTGAACCGCCTTTCCTTCGTGCAAACTCCGCCGCACCCAATGCGCCCATAAGCTGAGGGTCAACAGACAATTCCACAACCTTTGTTTTAAGAACTTTTTCAATGGCTTTTTTAAGTCCCTCGTTTTTGGCACAGCCACCCGAAAGCGTTATGCTGCCCAATGCACCGGCTTTTTTTGCCATCACAAAACAGCGCTTTGCAACAGCCATCTGGATTCCGGCGGCAATTTCCTCCGGCGCTTTCCCCTCGCCAACAAGAGCAATTACCTCAGATTCGGCAAAAACAGTGCACTGCGCAGTGATGGGAATAACATTTTTCGCTTTCAGTGAAAGGCGTGAAAATTCCTCAAGGCTCATTTCAAAAGAGTGAGCCATAGCTTCATAAAAGCGACCTGTTCCGGCGGCGCATTTGTCGTTCATGGCAAAGTTTTTGACCGTTCCATCGGCGGCAACCGCAATCCCCTTTATGTCCTGACCGCCGATGTCAATGATTGCTTTAACCGTCGGGTCTGTGACATGGACGCCCATAGCATGGCAGGAGATTTCCGAAACATTCTCCTGCGCAAAGGGAACACGGTTTCTTCCGTAGCCTGTTCCGACAATGTATGTAAGCTCCTCGGGTTTTGATATGTCTCCAATCTTTGATATGCAGTCGCTCATTGCCAGTCGAGAGGACTGCTCGGCATTGATTTTGCTGCGCATAATAGTTGATGCAGCTATTTTTCCGTTTTCGTCTAAAACTACTGCCTTTGTGTAGGTCGAGCCCACATCGCAGCCTCCGAAATATTTCATACATCAGACTCCTTAATCAAAATTATGTTTTCCATAAGGTCAATGTCAAGAATTTCACCCGCAAAAACAGTACGATGCCCCATCAGATCATAGCAAACAACCTCGCCGTCTTTCGGCAGAACCCTTGCGATATTTTTGCACAGAAAGATGTTTTCTTCTGAGCCTTTTTTGTAGACAGAGGAAAGGCACATACTTACACCTCCGCTTTTCTGAGTATCAGACGCAGCTTTTCACTCGACTGTTCAAGCAATGAAACAGACTGAGTAATAAGTTCTGATTCGTCCTTTGTGAGCGCCGCCGCAGCTTCAAGAAGCTCTTCAGCATGGTGGGCATTGTGGTGCTCCATATATTCCACCAGCGCAAGAGCCTCTTCCCTTGACAAAGATTTTTCATTGTTTTCATGTTGCATGGCCTTTTCTCTCCTTTTCTTTTTGAAAATGCAGTTCTCTCAAGCCCTCAACCTCATCGCAGATAGGCTTCATTTTGCAGGCAGCGCAATCAAGTTCGCCGAACTGCAATGTCTTTTGAACTGCATCGGTAATTCTTTTTGCCTTACGCGCCAAAGTTGCCAAGGCAGAATAATCAACATCAGGGCAGGTAATGAAAACGGTTTTCACATACGCCACATCGTCCTGCTCTTTCAGAAGTTTTATCAAACTGCACCCGATGTTCATGAATGACAGCGGAGGATTTTGCTTCAGCGCTTCCTTTGAAATTTTCACCTGCTCTCTTCCGGAAGATGGAGAAATACGGATATGATATCCTTTAGGATAAAGCTGAAAAACGGTAAAACCGATACTTTTAAGCTGTTCATAATGTAGATTATCTTCGCTTTTTTCATTCAATTGGATAAATGTCAGGTGAGCAAAAGAGATATCTTCAGTAATTTCATCAAGGTCTTTTCCGAATAAAAGCACCTCATCTTTGGCTTGTGAAAAGGATGTGAACATAGTGCTTTCAACAGCATATTTCCCGCTTCCGCCAAGCTCAAATGCGGTATCACTCCTAAACAGCAGAGCGTTTTTATCTCCCTGTTCGGCACAAAGGGATTCGTCAAAACTGCAGGCTTTGTCCGGTAATTCAGGGAGCAATGACCTAACCTCATCTATTACATCATCAAAAAGCTTCATGTAAAATCTTCTCCCATCAATGCGCTGACAGCTGCTTTTGCACCGCTAAACAGCGGTGAATCCACAGCAAGATGAAACACGCTTTCACCTTGCATATCGTTTTCAGCCTGCCCCAAATCGTCACCTATAACAGCGAGCACCGGCGCAATTTCCGGAATTGAAGAAGAATCAAAACCGACTCTTGCACGGTTAAATATGATGCCCGTCTTCTCGCAGGATGTTAGGCGCTTTGAAACATTCTGAATTGTTGAGATGACCTGAATTCCTTTTTTGCTTGAATCACTGACAAGAATCAGGTATGTGATGTTCTCCATCACACGGCGGTTAATCTGTTCAATTCCGGCCTCGCCGTCTATTACAACATAATCAAAGTTTTCTGAAATCATTTCAATAACCTGCTTTAAATAAGCGTTTACCTTACAATAGCAACCGGCAGCCTCAGGACGGCCAATCGCTAAAAATGAAATGTTTCCTCTTTCAATGATGCAGTCCTGCAAATGAAATTTTGCTTCGCTTAAAAGTTCAATTGCCTCTCCGGTTTCGCCCTTTTCAATGCTTTCGGCAATTTTCAGGCGTATATCATCAAGAGTCAGTGACGGTTCCATATTCAGTGCCGTTGAAAGGCCAACAGCAGGGTCAGCATCAACAGCAAGGATCCTTTTTTCAGGATAATTTTCAGACAGAATACGAATGA
>JAEDHZ010000214.1 GCA_016292705.1 Clostridiaceae bacterium | reverse complement strand
CATCACAAATCTGCTCGGCCTCACAACCGGCAAAGACCCGTATAAAGTTGAAATGCAGCTCAGGGATCTTTTGCCTGCGGAGGAGAGCAACGATTTTTGCCACCGCACGGTTCTTCACGGCAGAGCCGTCTGCGTTGCACGCAGGCCGGACTGTAATCGTTGCTGCATGAAAGAGTTTTGCAAACACTATTTAAACAATGTTGAAATAGCGAAATAATGAAACTCTTGAAACCTGCATAACCAAAAAAGATGAAAATTTTTGAAAAAAGTATTGACAAACAAATCCGGGTATAATATAATGGTCGAGCGTTGTGAAACTGCGCCGACGTGGCGGCATAGCTCAGTTGGCTAGAGCATTCGGTTCATACCCGGAGTGTCGTAGGTTCGAATCCCACTGCCGCTACCATTTTTTTGAACAGAAAGCGGCTTTTGCGTCGCTCCTGAAATATTAATAACATGGCCCGGTGGTCAAGCGGTCAAGACACCGCCCTTTCACGGCGGTAACACGAGTTCGATTCTCGTCCGGGTCACCAAAAAAGGCTGTCGCAAAAGCGGCGGCCTTTCTTGTTGTATGAAAATGTCTGTTATCGGAGTTTTGTCAATATGTGCGAGGGTAGCTGTTTTACCTTTCGTTTATTTATGTCCTCAACATCCTGAAAAGCCTGCTATACCTGAACACCCATGCAGATTCAGTTTCTATTATTAAATGTGTTGCGTTTTATTCCGACGCTTTCGGAATAACGATTCGGTATATAAACATATCCTTTGTTTCCTGCTTGTCAACATCGGCTTTGATTCCGGAGTCTTTCATCGTTTTTATTGCGCCCTCAACCGTATTGAGAAAGATTTTTACGCTGCTGAATGCACGCTTTGTTGTCCGCTTCGGCGGATTTTTTTTTGTTATGAATTCTTCGATATATTTTTCTGTTTGAGCAACATTCATTTTTCGTTCAATTATTTTTTTCAGCACGGGAATAACATCTTCCTCTTCAAGCCTGAGCAATGCTCTTGCGTGCCGTTCGGAAAGATCGTGCTGAATCAAAAGCCTCTGTGCCTCTTCCGGGAGCGACAAAAGGCGAAGCTTGTTTGAAACGGTTGACGGAGCTTTTCCAAGCCTTCGTGCGGCTTCCTCCTGAGAAAGAGAAAATTGCTCGGTCAATTTTTCAATTGCAAGCGCTTCTTCAAAATATCCGAGATTCTGCCTTTGCAGGTTCTCAATGAGCGAATATATTGCGGATTTCAGCTCGTTAACATCAACAACAATACATGGAACAACAACCATTCCTGCCAACCGTGATGCCCTGAGCCTGCGCTCTCCGGAAACAAGTTCATAGCCCTTTGAAGTTTCACGAACTGTAATCGGCTGCAAAATTCCGTTCATTCTGATGCTGATTGCAAGATTGACAAGTTCGCTCTGGTCAAACACCCTGCGCGGCTGATTCGGATTTGGATAGATCTTTTCGTTTGGAATCAGCAGCACCTGTCCTGCCGTGCGCAGTTTTTCACCAATCAAAATGAAAACCTCCCTCAATTGTTCTAAAGATACAATTACTTTAGCACAAAAGGGGAGGCTTGTCCACTATATTTCTTTTCTGTTGTTTTATGTTTTTCAGTTTGTATTCAATTTATTCGAGCGGATTTTTTGCAATTTTTGCTGACGGACGGGGATATTTGGCGATTGTTGGCGAAATCTTTTTTATGATTATTATATTTCTTTCGCCGGCTTCAAACAGTTCAAAATTGTGAATACTTTCAGTTTTTCCGCCGAGAACCGTTATTGCTTTTTCTGCTCCGTCAATTTCTTCTCCTGCTTTTGCCGCTTTCATTGAAACAAACCTGCCACCGGGCTTGACAAACGGAAGGCAGTATTCTGAAAGTTCCCTCAGGTTTGCAACAGCCCTTGCCGTTGCAATGTCAAACTTTTCACGGTAAAGCTTGTTCTGACCGGCTTCTTCTGCCCTTGAATGGAGAATCTCTGCTTCAAGCCCGATGTTTTTGAGAATGTCCTCAATTACGCCGAGTTTCTTTTTAGTGCTGTCGAGCAGCGTTAGCTTTATATCAGGCCGGGAAATCAACAAAGCAAGACCGGGAAATCCTGCACCTGTTCCGACATCAATTATTCTTGCCTCTTCCGGTATCTCGCAATATCTGAGCACTGAAAGACTGTCCGCAAAATGTTTGAGCGCAATACCCTCCGGATCGGTAATTGCAGTGAGATTGATTTTCTCATTCCATTCAGCGAGCAGTTTGCCGTAGATATCAAATCGCTCAAGTGCTGTATCATCAAGCTGAACGCCGAAACTCAGCGCATATTCTTTAAGCTTTTGGAGTGGTATAAACATTACTTTCCTTTCCGTTATGTTTCACGTGAAACACAGCTTGGTCAAATGTTGTTTTTTCTGAGGTATATGAGCAATACTGAAATGTCCGCAGGACTGACACCGGAAATTCTTGAGGCCTGTCCGAGGTTAGCCGGTCGAATCTTTTCAAGCTTTTCCTGTGCCTCCATTCGCAGACCGGTAATATCAGAATAACAGATACTCTCCGGTAACATTCTGCTTTCAAGTCTGCGCATTTCCTTTGCCTGAGCAAGCTGCCGTTTGATATATCCTTCATACTTGACTTCAATTTCAACCTGCTCAAAAACTTCATCGGGATAATCCGGTCGGTTTTTATCAAACGGAGCAAGAACTTCATAGCTAAGCTGAGGTCTGCGAATAAGATCGATGAGACGACACCCGTTGGTCATTGCCGATGTTTCACGTGAAACAAGGAGTTCATTAAGCTCCTCATTCGGCGCCAGACCGGTTGTTTCAATTCTTTTCAGTTCCTTTTTGATAAGTTCCTGCTTTTTGAGCAGTCTCCTGTACTTTTCTTCATTGACGAGTCCTATTTGATAACCGATTTCCGTCAGACGGAGATCAGCGTTATCCTGCCTAAGAATAAGGCGATATTCAGACCGGGAGGTCATCATTCTGTAAGGATCACTGCAGCCCTTTGTGACAAGATCATCA
>JAEDHZ010000014.1 GCA_016292705.1 Clostridiaceae bacterium | reverse complement strand
CATGAAGCGGTCTCCCTCAGTAATAAGTCCGCAGGAGATACCAGCAACGGGTGCTTTGATGGGTACACCGGCAGCCATGAGCGAAAGCGTTGAGCCGCAAACGGAAGCCTGCGAGGTTGAACCGTTTGAGGAAAGAACCTCTGAAACAAGGCGGATTGTGTAAGGGAATTCTTCAACCGAGGGAATAACGGGAAGCAGTGCCCTTTCCGCAAGTGCACCGTGGCCGATTTCACGCCGTCCGGGACCTCTTGAAGGTCTGGTTTCGCCAACGGAATATGACGGGAAATTATAATGATGAATATATCTTTTTGTTGTTTCGTTATCGAGTCCGTCAAGCAGCTGGGCGTCGCTCATTGTTCCGAGAGTGGTAACAGTGAGAACCTGAGTCTGACCTCTTGTGAACATTCCGGAGCCGTGAACACGGGAAAGCAGGTCAACTTCTGCGTTCAGCGGACGCATATCATTGATTCCTCTTCCGTCAACACGCTTGTTTTCATCAAGCAGCCAGCGGCGGACAACAAATTTCTGAAGCTTATAAAGACATTCGTCAATCTTTTCAGCCTGTTCGGGATAAACTTCATCAAACTTTTCGTGAACTTTTTCATAGACGGGCTTGAGTCTTTCATCACGAATTCTCTTGTCATCAGTATCAAGAGCAGCCTTGACATCGTCGATTGCGAAATCCTTGACAGCCTCAAACATTTCAGCAGGAACATCCTGGGATTCAAACGGAATCTTCTCCTTGCCGACTTCCTTCTGAATCATCCTGATGAACTCAACAACTTCCTGGTTGACCTTGTGGGCATACATGATGCCGTCATACATTGTTTCGTTGTCAACTTCGTTTGCGCCGGCTTCAATCATTGCAACAAGGTCTGCGGTGGATGCAACGGTAACAGCCATTTCAGACTTTTCTCTTTCCGCCTCGGTGGGGTTGATGACAAACTTGCCTTCAACAAGGCCGACGGAAACGCCGCTTATCGGGCCGTCCCAGGGAATTTCCGAAATGGAGATTGCAATTGAAACACCGATCATTGCGGTAATTTCCGGAAGACAGTCGGGGTCAACGGACATTACGGTTGCAACAACGCCGACATCGTTTCTCATATCCTTCGGGAAGAGCGGACGAATCGGACGGTCAATAACTCTTGAGCAAAGAACAGCCTTTTCGCTTGCTCTGCCCTCTCTCCTCTGGAAAGAGCCGGGAATTCTTCCGACAGAGTAAAGCTTTTCTTCAAAATCAACCGAAAGGGGGAAGAAATCAACGCCCTCTCTGGGCTTTGCAGCCATGGTTGCGGTGCAAAGAATCTCAGTTTCGCCGTAACGGATGAGGCATGAGCCGCCCGCAAGACCGGCCATTTTGCCGGTTTCAACAACGAGAGGTCTGCCTGCAAGTGTGGTTTCAAATTTTCTGAAATCCGTGAACATAGTTTTACCTCACTTTTTTGAATATTTTTGTCTTGAGTCCGCAAAAACGGACGGTTTTTGTGAGGCACGGCTTTAGCAATAAATTCAGCGTCCGCAAAACGGGCGTTCAATTTAGTGCTAATCCGAAAACACTCACATTTTTGTCCTGCACCGAAAACGGCGCAAAACTGTTCAAACGGCAGACACGGCTCCCTGCCGTGTCTGCCGAAAAAACGCAATTATTTACGAAGACCGAGTCTTGCAACGATAGAACGGTATCTTTCGATATCCTTCTTCTGGAGATATGCAAGAAGGTTTCTTCTGTGACCAACCATCTTCAGAAGGCCGCGGCGGGAATGGTGATCCTTCTTGTTGGTCTTGAGATGCTCGGTAAGGGTGTTGATTCTGCTTGTGAGAACAGCAATCTGAACTTCCGGTGAACCGGTGTCGCCCTCATGAATAGCATACTCGGCAATGATTTTGCTTTTTTCTTCCTTGGTAATCATGGTTTTCACCTCATAAATAGTATTTGCGAGCCGTGCCCTCAGTAATCGGTCGGTGAAGCGCTCATTGAGCTTTGTCCGAAAACCGGGAAGCAGGCATAACGCTGAACGATTATAACACAGCGAAAGAAAAAAGTAAAGCCTTTATTTTAAATATTTTTCCTCCCCGGAGCCGTTTTAAAACAATCTTTTATATATTTCTTTTCAAAGGTGCCCGGGTGATATCTGTTGACAGAACAAAGACGCCGTGTTATATTGGTATTCAGAACATAAAAGGAGCGAGGTTCAATGAAAAAGCTATTAAAATCTGCAGCGATAACCGTTCTCACAGCTATCACGGCTGTCCTTTTCTGTTTTTCGGCTTTCGCTGCGTGGGACAATGAAAATATACACTATGGTTATTACTACCACGGCGATGATGAAACCTGTTTCAGATGGGTTGAAGATCCCGTTTTAAAAAAGGCAATGGTATTGGGCATAGTCGACTATGACGGTTCAACCCCCATTCTTCCCTCCGTTTTAAGTTGCTATGATGACGAAAGCGGGCTTTACACAGATTACACCGTTACCGACATAAAGTTCAAGCCGTCCTCGGAAGATTATCCAAGGAGTATTTTTATCCCCGCCTCCGTCACATCAATAGAGGGCGTCGGCTTCTGGCAGGATTGGGAAAGCTTTTGGGATTACGAGGACGAGTTTGAATCAAGCGAGCCGGAAATTGAAAAAATTCCGGGTTTTGTCATCTGCTGCGTCAAGGGAAGCTATGCCGAAACCTATGCAAACCGCAACGGCTTTTCAGTCAGGTATTTCAGCGAGATTTCTGAGTCTGATGTCAGGCTGAGTGCAGAAAGTTTTTATTATAACTTCTATGATGAAATTGAGCCGGAAGTCACTGTCACCATCAACGGAGAAAAGCTTTCGGAAAATATAGACTATGTTGTTGAATATGAAAACAACCAGCGCATCGGAACAGCCTATGTCAGAATTACCGGTATCGGAAATTATTTCGGAAGCGTCAAAAAATCTTTTTCAATCACAAAGATTCCGGCAAAGGAAGTCTCCGTTTCACTTTATGAAAATGAAGTTGAATACAACGGATATAAGCAGCGTCCGTATTTTACCGTAAAATACAAAGATTACTATCTTGACGAGGATTATGATTATACCGTTTCATATTCAAACAATGTTTTTCCCGGAACAGCTTCGGCAAAAATCACCTTTATCGGTGACAGATTCACGGGAACAAAAACCGTAACATTCAAAATTGTTGTTGCGCCGGTTACAAATCTTAGCGCAGAAGCAAATTCGGACGCATCAGTAACTCTTTACTGGAGCTGGTACGGCGAAAAGGAACCCGTAAAATATAACATTTACAGATACAACACCAAAACCAAAAAGTATGAATACATCGGAAAATGCAAGAACCGTTACATGGGCTTCACAGACAAAAACACCGTTCAGCTCACGAATTATACCTATCGCATTATTCCCGTTATCTCCGAAAAGAACGGAAAATCTTTCAACGGAAAGCCGGCAAATGTTTCGGTAATGACTCCCCTTTCCCAGCCCAAGGTTTCCGGTGCGCTTTATCAAAAATCAATCAAGCTGACATGGGAAAAGAATGCCAGAGCCGACGGCTACATCATCTATCGTCAGACAGTCAGGAAAACAAGCCTTTCCGGAAAAAAGAAACTTGCAACAATCACCCAAAACGGCAAACGCACCTATACCGACTCAACGATCAATCCAAAATACACCTACTACTACACAGTCTGCGCATATAAGAAAATCGGAAACAAGACCTATTACAGCCTTGACGGTTCATACTGCCGCAGCGACACAGCCTCAACAATCCTTGCCGGCGCAAAACTCAAAAAGCGCACAAGCATCAAGGTATATAACACACAGGGTTCAAAAACAACATCATATACCTACAACATTTCCCAAAGAGACCAGCAGGTTCTCAAAAAGTTTGCAGACAAGCACTTCAAAAAGGGAATGTCGCGCGAAGAAAAGCTCAGGTACACCCTCAACTGGATCAACAAAAATGTCATCTATGCAACCGGAAGCAATTGGGACAAAATCTGCGCAAAGGGCTATGCCGATGCCGTTTTCACCTATAAGCTCGGTCAATGCGTTCAGTATAACGGAGCAATGGCAGAGATGATGGCGTATCTCGGCTATGACGCCTACATTATTCAGGGCTACCGTGGAAACTATCAATCCGGAAGAATCTGGCAGCATTTCTGGTGTGAGGTCAACATTAACGGAAGAGTTTACCTCATGGAAACCGGAAACTATGACTGCGACGGCAACTGGAGCTATTTCCTCACGCCGTACAGCGAAACTTCGGGATATATCAAAAACAAGAAGAATCTCGGATACACATAAAAACTGAGCAGAGTAACCGGGCAGCCCGGAATGGTTGCCCGGTTATTTGTTGTCGGAATATTTTTACAAAATTAAGAAATTTGTAAGAAACAGTTTCAACAAATCTGTGCTATACTGTCGGTAATCTATACAATTAACCTGGAGAGTGCAATATAAATGAATATTCTCATTGTTGACGATGAAAAGGAAATTGCCGAGCTTATCGAGGTTTACCTCAAAAACGAAGGCTATGAAACGGTGAAATGCTTCACCGGCTCTCAGGCGCTTGACGCTGTCAGAAAAACTGAATTTGACCTTGCAATTCTTGATGTCATGCTTCCGGACACGGACGGTTTTTCAATATGTTCCGAAATCCGCAAGAACCACAAATATCCTGTAATTATGCTCACAGCAAGAACTCAGGACATTGACAAGATAACCGGGCTTACCCTCGGTGCGGACGATTATGTTACAAAGCCGTTCAATCCGCTTGAGCTTACCGCAAGAGTAAAAGCGCACCTGCGCAGATATACTCAGTATAACACAGAGCAGGAAACCGGCAGCCTCATTGAGCTGCACGGTCTGACAATCAACAGCGACACACACAAGTGCTATCTTTTTGACGAAGAAATTCCCCTCACGCCCACAGAATTCGGCATACTGCTGCTTTTATGCGAAAACGCAGGAAAAGTTGTTTCATCCGAAGAAATTTTTGAAAAGGTTTGGGGCGAAAAATATCTTGACAGCAACAACACCGTTATGGTACATATAAGGCGTATCAGGGAAAAGCTGCGTGAGCCTTCACGCAATCCGAGATTTGTTAAAACAGTTTGGGGTGTCGGATATAAAATCGAAAAATAAAGAAAAAACCTTTTTCGGCTCGCTGAAAACAAGGCGAAGCGAAAAAAAACGGCGCAAAGCCCTTTTGCCCGATGAAAAAATCAGCACAAAGGTTGTCAAAGATTTTTTGCGCTCAAACCTCATTGCAGCCTCCTTGCTTTTGTTTTTCTATGCGCTTGCCTATCTCGCCGCAAGGCAGTACGATGTTCTTTATTACACGGCAAAGGATATCATTATCGGCTTTTTCGGCGAATACGGCGAAAAGAACATTGTTGCGTGCAGTCTTTATCTGCTGCTCGGTGTCTATCTTGTTTTCTTCCTTTTGAGCTGCCTCATTTATTCAATTTCAACCCTCCTGAACTTCAACAAAACATGGTTGAGCCTTTCTGCAATACTGACGGACGAAACGGAAATCAAAAAATTTTCAAAAAGCTTTTCGGATGTTGAAATTGCACTCAAGGATATCAAGCACGATGTTTTCAAAAATCAACAGCTCGCCTCCCTTGCGGAAGCGAAAAAGAACGACCTTGTGATGTACCTTGCCCACGACCTCAAAACTCCGCTGACGAGCATAATCGGCTATCTCACCCTCCTTGACGAATGTCCGGAGCTTCCGTTGAACCAAAAAGCAAAATACACCGGAATAGCACTTGAAAAAGCCTATCGGCTTGAACAGCTCATCAATGAGTTTTTTGAAATCACACGCTTCGATCTCAATGAAATCACTCTCCAAAACAACCGTATTGACCTTGGTCTTATGCTCTCGCAGATAGCCGAAGAGTTTTACCCGATGTTCAAAGCGAAAAACCTTTCCTGCGAAACGGACATCAGTGAAAAAATCGTGATGTTTGCAGACTCGGACAAGCTTGCAAGAGTATTTGACAATCTGCTCAAAAATGCGGTCAGCTACAGCTATGAAAACTCCGTAATCCTTATCGGTGCAAGAATAAAAAAAGGATATGTGGTGGTAAAATTCCGCAACCGCTGCGATGAGATTCCAGGCGACAAGCTTGACAGACTTTTTGAAAAGTTCTATCGGCTTGACTCCTCCCGTGCTTCCGCAACGGGCGGTTCAGGTCTCGGACTTGCAATTTCAAAGCAGATTGTTGAACTCCACGGCGGAGTAATCCGGGCAAAAAGCACTCCGGAAAACACGGACTTTGTTGTTATTCTCCCCTATCGGGATGCTTCGCTGAATGACATTGAAGAAAGTGGCTATGAGGATTGATACATCTGTTGCCCAAGCAGCAATTATACTTTTACGACTGGAATAATGCAAGTATTATGTGCTCCAAAGCGTATGCTGTGATTTTTTCAGTGGTTCCCTGACTTAAAATGAAAACCGAGCAAACCTTTTCGGTCGGAAAGGCTGCTCGGCTTTTTATTACAGTTCATAGCTTTCAAACAAGCTTTTCAAAAGCGGAATGCTGTTTTCATCGCTGTTTTCAAATCTTATACTTCCCGGCTGTCCGTCAGGGCGAAGTAAGCCCCTTTCTTCGAGCTGTTTTTTTGCGTATCTTGCCGCTCCGGGTGCACCGTCAAAGAGTTTTACATTTTCTCCCATAACACGGCGTATAGACCTTTTTGCAAAAGGAAAATGGGTACAGCCAAGAACAATGCAGTATTCCTTTTCCTTATCAAAAGGAGAAAACAACTTTCTGAGGTATTCATCCATCTCCGGGCTGTCTGCCCTTGAAGTTTCAACAAGCTCAACAATTCCCGGTGCAGGAAGACCGATTATCTCCGCATTATCCCTGAATCGTTCAACAAGGCCGGCAAATTTCTTTTCCCTCAAAGTCAGCTCAGTAGCCATGACAATAACAGTCGGGTGACCGCCGGAAAGCGCAGCAGGCTTGAGCGCCGGCTCAAGACCTATTATCGGCAAATCGGGATACTTGATTCTCAGTTCGGAGGCGGCGGCGCTTGTTGCCGTATTGCAGGCTATGACAAGCTCCTTTGCTCCTCGTTCAATCAGTTTTTCTGCGCTTTTGAAGGTCAGGCGTTTGATTTCTTCAGTAGGTCTGACCCCGTAGGGTGCGTTCTTTGAGTCACCGAAGTAGATATAATTTTCCTGCGGCATAATCTCCCATAACCGTGTCAGAACGCTGATACCGCCGACACCGGAATCAATCACGGCAATCGGACTTTCGCAAGTGACCATTTTTTCCACCTCGTGCACTTATACTTTGTGCCATTTCACGCCCTGGGCGGTATCCTCAAGAACAATTCCTCTCGCCTTGAGATCATCACGGATACGGTCGGCCTCTGCCCAATTTTTCGCCTTTCTTGCAGCATTACGCTCCTCAATAAGGCGTTCAATTTCATCATCCAGGCTTTCCTCAGCCTTTCTGTTGTATAGCAAGCCGAGAACACCCGTCAGCTCGTCAAGAGCTTCGGCAGCGTATTCAACAATTGACCTGCTCTGAACTCCCTCGTTGACATTTGTGTTGATATCACGGACAAGCTCAAAGATTACACCGATAGCATCTGCTGTGTTGAGGTCATCCTCCATTGCATCAACAAATTCTCCGCGGCGCTTGTCAATGAGAGCCATGATGTCGCCGTCATCCGCACCGGCCTCGTCAACGGCATTTTTGAGCGCAAAGTCAAGGTTGTTGCGGCAGGTGTACATTCTTTCGAGCGATGCCTTGCACTGTTCAATTGCGTCAAAGCTATAGTTAATGGGACTTCTGTACTGACAGGAAAGCATCAGCAGGCGAATCGGCTCATAACCGAACTGTTCGGCAACATCACGGACCGTAAAGAAGTTTCCGAGAGATTTTGACATCTTAACCTTGTCAACGGTAATGAAGCCGTTGTGCATCCAATAGTTTGCAAAAGGAACGCCGTTGCAACATTCGCTTTGTGCAATTTCGTTTTCATGGTGGGGGAAAACGAGGTCCTGACCACCGCAGTGGATATCAATCGTTCTTCCGAGATAGCGTCTGACCATTGCGGAGCATTCGATATGCCAGCCGGGTCTTCCGTGTCCCCAGGGAGATTCCCAATAGGGTTCTCCGGGCTTTGCGGATTTCCAGAGAGCAAAATCCATCGGTTCCCTTTTTACTTCGCCGATATTGATTCTTGCTCCGGCTTCAAGGTCTTCAAGCGGCTGATGAGAAAGCTTTCCATACTCCTTGAATTTCTTGGTGCTGAAATATACATCGCCTTCAACCGCATAGGCAAAGCCTTTTTCAATGAGAGCGGAAACGATGTCAATAATCTCATCAATGTTTTCGGTAGCCTTTGGATGAACCGTTGCCTCACGGATGTTCATACCCTTTGCGTCAACCCAGAACTCTTCAATATATTTTTCGGAGATATCCTTATAGGTTACGCCCTCCTCGTTGGCACGGCGGATAATCTTATCATCAATATCGGTAAAGTTCTGAACAAAGGTAACTTTGTTTCCCATATATTCAAGATAGCGGCGCAAAACATCAAAAACACAAAGCGGTCTTGCGTTGCCGATGTGAATAAAGTTATACACTGTCGGTCCGCAGGCATAGATTTTGAACTCGCCCTCTTTGATTGGAACAAGCTCCTCCTTTTTCCTTGTCAGAGTGTTAAATATCTTCATATTAATCCTTCCTTTCGGTGTTATTGGCTTCCTTGTTTCTTTCCTGCTCCTGCTTCAGCAGTTTTTCAAGCTTATCTATTCTGTGATGCAGCACGCAAAGCTCCTGCGCAACCGGGTCGGGAATGTGAACCTGATCCAGCCGGTCAACACGCTTTCCGTTCTGTTTGACAACCCTCGCCGGCGAACCGACAGCAGTTGAGTTCGGCGGAATTTCGGAAAGCACAACCGAGCCGGCAGCAACATTTGAATTATCTCCGATTGCGAACGGTCCGAGAACCTTTGAACCTGCACCGATGAGAACATTATTTCCGATTGTCGGGTGACGCTTTCCGGTGTCCTTTCCCGTACCGCCGAGCGTCACTCCCTGATAGAGTGTTACATCATCGCCGATAACCGCTGTTTCACCGATAACAACGCCTGTTCCGTGGTCGATGAAAAGGCGTCTTCCGATTTGCGCACCGGGGTGAATTTCAATGTTCGTCTTTCTGACGCAGCGCTGCGAAACCCAGCGTGCCATAAAAAACATCCTGTGTTCAAAAAACCAATGCGCCCTGCGATACATTCTGACCGCTCTGAACCCCGGATAAAGCAACATTATTTCAACAGAGTTCCTTGCCGCCGGGTCACGGTCCTTCACGCACTGAATATCTTCCTTCAATCTTTCAAACATGGAATCCTCCTTTGAAATTAAATCACGAAACCGCTTTCCTCAATTCAAAAAATAAAGCCTCCGCAGGTATATCCCACGGAGGCGCAAGAACGCGGTTCCACTCCTGTTTGTCACTCAGGCGGCTTTTATAGCCGATAAAGTCCTTAACGCAGACATACGCCGCAGGATACTGTTTTCCCCTGCGAGGCTCAAGGGTGCATTTCAAAGCTCTGCACCGGTTCCTTCCACCACCCGGAACCTCTCTGAAAGCGCAACAAGCCCTTACTTCTCCCTGTCTCAGCCGTTAAATATTTGTGATTCAATTCATTATACTACAACTTTGCAAAAAATGCACTACTTGTTTTCTAAAAAATTTATTCTTTTTGCCGCCTCAATAATGTATATTATGCCCGAAACCACGGCTGCAACGGCCGTCAGGGCAAGAATAACATTGGAGAACACTCTGAGATCAAACGGCAATGTTTTTCCGAGATACAGCCATTCATTGAGCGCAATAACGATCGCAACGGAAATCATCTGCGATGCGGTTTTAATCTTGCCCCATATATTTGCCGGAATAACAATTCCGTCCGTGAGCGCTATCATTCGGACACCGGTTACGGTGTATTCACGAAGCAAAATGACGAAAGCAGTAAAAATATGACATTCTCCGCTGAGCATAAAACCGAGAATTGCCGCAGTGATGAGCATTTTATCGGCAAGAGGATCGAGCAGCTTTCCGAGTGCGGTAACCTGATTCGTACTTCTTGCAAGCTTTCCGTCAATGAAATCTGTCACGGAAGCAGCAACAAAAAGGAGAAGCGCAAAAAGATTTGAATGAGGTATTCCGGAAATCAGCGCAACAAGGAAAACCGGTGCAAGCGCAATGCGCAAAAGTGTCAACCGATTGGGCGTGTTGAGTTTTTTTGTTTTACCAGTATCTTTTTTCATAGCAATCACAAATCGGGTTGCACGGATTAACTCCTGTCAGATTACCTCTCCGACAAGATCGCAGTCATCCGTGGCAATAATTTTTACATCAACAAATTCTCCGGGGAAAAGTTCTTCCTCCGTAGAAATGATGACAATGCTGTCAATTTCAAGGCAATCCATATATGTTCTGCCTGTGTAAAAGAGGTTATCCTCGTCAAAGCCGTCAACAATAACCCTGAAAACACGACCGATTTTTTCCTTTTGCTTTTCATCGAAAATCTCATACTGCTGTTGCATGATAAGCTCGGCCCGGCGGTTTTTCACCTCCGGCTCAAGCTGTTCTTCCATCTTTGCGGCAGCAGTTCCCTCCTCCGGAGAAAACGCAAAGCAACCGAGACGGTCAAACCTTGCCTCCCCAACAAAGCGTGAAAGCGTTTCAAAGTTCTCTTCGGTTTCGCCCGGAAAACCAACCATAACGGTTGTTCGGATTATTACGCCGGGGATTCTTTCCCTCAGCTTTTCAACAAGGGAAAGGAGACTTTTTTCGTCACCCGTCCGGTTCATTCTTCTGAGCACATCTGCATCTGCGTGCTGAACCGGAAGGTCAATATACTTGCAGATTTTTTCTTCATTTGCAATGGTGTCAATAAGCTCATCCGTCATACATTCAGGATAGCAGTAAAGCAGTCTTATCCACTCGATACCGTCAATTCTGCAAAGCTCTTTCAAAAGCTTTGCGAGCATGAACTCGCCGTAAAGGTCGGTTCCGTATCGTGTAACATCCTGCGCAATAACGGCAAGCTCCTTCACTCCGGCAGCAGCAAGACTTTTTGCTTCCTCAACAATACTTTCAACCGTGCGGCTTCTGAGTTTTCCGCGGATTGAAGGAATTGCACAATATGAACAGCAGTTCGAGCAGCCCTCGGCAATTTTGAGATATGCAAAATGTCCGGGGGTTGAAAGAATCCGGTCGCCCTCAATCGGCAGACAAAGCTTCTCCGGAAATTCACGCACCTGAGTTTTTTCAAGAACTTTCCGGCATACCTCAACAATATCGCCGTTTTTGCCGATTCCTATTATACCGTCAATTTCCGGCATTTCTTCAATTACCTCGTCTTTATACCTCTGCGCAAGACAGCCTGTGACAAGAAGTGCTCCGACGCTGCCCTCCTTTTTCAGCTGGGCAACGGCAAGTATTGTTTCAATAGCCTCCCGTTTTGCGTCCTCAATGAAACCGCAGGTGTTGACAATTACGAGATCTGCGCCCTCAACCTCCGCAGACAGCTCAAAACCTGCGTTTTTCAGCCGGGCAAGCATTGCTTCGGCGTCAACCTGATTCTTCGGGCAGCCGAGCGATATCAAAGCAATTCTTTCATTCATCGCTGATGTCTCCTTCATTCTCCGTCAGAACGGCAAGAGCGTCTTTGATTTCGCTGTAGCCGTAGCCTGCACGGACGAGGGCGTTTATTGTTTTCTGAACGCCCTTGTCGGTATCCAAATTTCTGATATATTTCCTTGTGATGAGATCGGCAAGCTCGTTTTCGTCAAATTCAAGCGATGAAACAACCTCCGAAACAACACAGCGGTCAACGCCTTTTTTGAGCAGTTCCTGCTCAATGCGGCGTTTTCCGTAATGCTTCAGGCGTCTGAGTTCTTCGGCATAGGAAAAAGCAAAACGACTGTCATCGACATAGCCGTAGCTGCGCAGTTTTTCAATCGCCGCCTCAGCTCCGGCCGAGTATCCCTTTTGCCGAAGCTTGAAAAGCAATTCCTTCCCGCTGTGGTCACGGCGTGAAAGCAGTTCAGACGCCTTGTTGAACGCACGGCGGACATTCACCTCTTCTTCAAGAGCCATAAGCTCATCTTCCGTTATCTCCTTGCCGTCAGCAAGCGAGGCAAGCAGGTAAAAGTCACTGTCAACGGTCATTTTATACTCACCGTCAAGCAGAATATGAACCTTGCTGCCCTTTCCGTTTTTCAGGCTTACTTTCATTATTCGTCATCGTCAACGGCAATATCAATTTTTGCACGGGCTCTTGAAACGCTTTTCACAACGGGCGAAGCCTCAAATTTCGGTTTTGGTTCCTCTTTGCCCGAGCTGTTTTTGACAGCTTCAAAAATTTTCTTTTCAATCTCAGCAGCAAGGTCTTTTTCCTTTGCAAAAAGGAGTTTGACATTTTCTCTGCCCTGACCGAGCCTTGTTTCGCCGTATGAGAACCATGCGCCGCTCTTGCTTATTATGCCGTATTCAACACCGAGGTCAACAAGCTCGCCCTCATGGGAGATACCTGTGCCGTACATGATGTCAAACATAGCCTCCTTGAACGGCGGAGAAACCTTGTTTTTAACAACCTTTGCCTTGGTTCTCGAACCGATAAACTCGCTGCCCGGTCCTTTGATAATCTCGGCTTTTCTGACATCAATCCTGATTGAGGAATAAAACTTGAGTGCGCGTCCGCCGGTTGTAACCTCCGGGTTTCCGTATACCACACCAACCTTTTCACGAAGCTGATTGATGAAGATTACAAGTGTGTTGCTCTTTGCAACAACGCTTGTCAGTTTGCGCAGTGCCTGAGACATGAGTCTTGCATGAAGGCCGACATGGCTGTCGCCCATTTCGCCCTCAATTTCAGCTCTCGGCACCAGGGCGGCGACCGAGTCAACAACAATTATATCAAGCGCTCCCGAACGGGCAAGAGCCTCAGTGATGGAAAGCGCATCTTCGCCGTTATCCGGCTGTGAAACAAGCAGAGAATCAACATCAACACCGAGAGCTTTTGAATAGACAGGGTCAAGGGCATGCTCCGCATCAATGAATGCCGCCTCACCGCCCGCTTTCTGAGCTTCCGCAATGCAATGAAGGGCAAGCGTTGTTTTTCCCGATGACTCCGGTCCGTAGATTTCAACAATTCTTCCTTTCGGAAGTCCGTTGACACCGGTTGCAATATCAAGGGCAATTGAGCCGGTATGGATAGCTTCAACATTGAGCTCCGTTGTCTGGCCGAGGCGCATTACCGCACCCTTTCCGTATTGTTTTTCAATCTGCGCAAGGGCAGTGTCCAAAGCCGTTTTTTTGTCTGCCATTGATATTCCTCCTGTATCGTACAAATGTTCGCCTTGTATTATATATCATTTGCGCCCAAAAATCAACAGTTTTTCGTAAATAGTTCTGCTATCCTGCGCAAAAATCAAAACGCAAAAAGGCGGCAGCCTGAAAATGAGCCGCCGCCGACTGTCACATTGCAATCGGTTTCAGTAACCTGTCACCTGAATGCTCAAGCGCCGATTTTTGAAAAAACCGTCTTGATAATATCAAGAATCTTTCTGACGAAAGTCATAACGATATCAAGGATATTATTGACCTGAATCTCTTTATCGGCTGAGGTTTCCTTATCAATAACATTGACTTTTACATTTGAGTCAAGGGCAAAGGTTGCAATGAACATATAGTTTGCCTTATAGCAATTTGCGGTAACGGCAGCGCATCCGTTGAAAGCGTCGCTTTCGCAGCTCACAAGGGTTCTTGGAATGTTGACGGAGATGAGGCTTGTACAATTTTCAAAAGCTCTTGCGCCGATTGTCTTGACACCTTCGGGAATGGTGAGAGTTTTCATGTTTGTGCAATTCGCAAAAGCAAGTGCGCCGATTCCGACAACCTGATATCTGACATTGTTCTTGTCAACTGCGGCGGGAATAACAACATTTTCCTCAAAAATAAGGCTGTTTGCACATTTTGTGAGAATCATTCCGCTGCCGTCGGCACTCAAAGTATAATCGTAAGCAAGACCGTTCAG
Organism: Clostridiaceae bacterium; assembly: GCA_016292705.1. Taxonomy (GTDB): domain Bacteria; phylum Bacillota; class Clostridia; order Oscillospirales; family Acutalibacteraceae; genus UBA6857. The sequence goes on along the minus strand of JAEDHZ010000014.1, from coordinate 822 downwards.
GTCAAGAGCAGCAGCCGAAGCTGAAACAACCGATGTAAGCATAATGAGGGAGAGAAGCAAGCAAAGAGCCTTTTTTAAAGTCTTTTTCATAAAGAAATCCTCCTATAAAATCATAACTGCATCCCTATTATAATTATTTGTTAACAGAATGTCAACAATAAAAAAAGAATTGTTCAAATATTTAGTGACAAAGAGAATATGGAAAACATTTTGGAAAACATTTTTAGAAACTTTTTTTCAAAAACACTTGCTTTTTAAGGCACTATCTGCTAAAATATTTTTCGCTTATGGTTCACTAAATAGATTTAAGGAGGTGCTGAAGATGGCAAAATGCGATTACTGCGGTAAGGATGTTTCCTTCGGCATTAAGGTCTCTCACTCACACAGACGTTCCAACAGAACCTGGAAGCCCAATGTTAAGCGTGTAAAGGCTATCGTAAACGGTTCACCGAAGCGCGTTTACGCTTGCACTCGCTGCCTGCGTTCAGGAAAGGTTACCCGTGCAATCTGATTGAAATTGAACTTGGGGCTTTTCTCAAAGCCCCTTTTTCGTTCTCTGAGCTGTGACTGAAATCATCCGCGGATTCATCAACAAGAACAGCTCGATGGAAACGCCAGGAAAAGGCGCAAGTTTTCCGCAACAACATTCAAATGTGAGCGAACACTAATCCAAAAAAGCGGTTCAGAGTTAATCTTACAGCCCGGAGCACTCGTGTAATATCGAGGACTTACAAAAAGTTTTAAATCTTACAATACAATATGCCGGCGTGATGGAATTGGCAGACGTGACGGACTCAAAATCCGTTGGTAGCGATACCGTGC
>JAEDHZ010000213.1 GCA_016292705.1 Clostridiaceae bacterium | reverse complement strand
GAATTTAGCAATGCAATTTAAACCCTTTTAACATATATATCAAATTTTTATCGAATTTTTCAAACAGTTCCACCACACTATTTCAGACCAACGAAAACAATCTGCAATTTTGAAATCTTGACAGAACATGGAAAAAGAATATATAATGTAAATAATATCGGTCTACACCGTATCATTGCTTTTAAGAGGTAATATTCTATGTTTTTATGCTATAACTCCCCTGCAAACATGAGCTATTTCGGTTGGGAAAACGAGGCTCTGCCGCTCGGCAACGGAAAAATCGGCGCAAAGGTTTTCGGCGGAAAGGGATGTGAGCTGATTCAGTTCAACGAAAAAACTCTCTGGTCCGGCGGAAGCGATGTTCCCGGGTTCAACGGCGGTATTTCCGACACAAGCAAGGGCGAAAACTTCAAAGCAGTTCAAAAAGCACTTGAAGGCGGCAATGTCAAGCAAGCTGCCGTTCTCATGGAAAAGCTCCAGGGTAACCATACCGGTTTCGGATCTTATCAGGCGTTCGGAAATCTTTATCTTAATTTCGGTGACGACAGCGGAGACAATTATGTTCGTGACCTTGATCTTGATTCCGCTTCAGCCATGGTTTCGTTCAGAAAAGGCAAAGCCGGTCATGTCCGCCATTACTTTGTAAGTTATCCGGACAATGTTTTTGTTGGAAGAATTTCCTGCGAAGAAAAGGAAAAATCTCCCGTTCCGGTCAGCGTTGACGCCTATCTCGATTCCGAGCAAAACGGAAAAATCACAAGCGAGGGTGACACTATTCTCCTTTTCGGAACGGTTAACGACAACAAAGGTATAGGCGCAAAAAACGGAAAGAACAAGAACTCAATGAAATACGGCTGTGCCGTTAAGTTCATTGCCACGGGTGGAACAACCACTTCAAAGGACGGTCACATTATTATTGAAAACGCCGAAAGCATTGTCATAATAATGAGCCTTGCAACAAACTACATAAACGATTATCCTGATTATTTTTCCGACATTGATCCGCTTGAAAAAGCAATTGAAACGGTTTCAAAAGCGGCACAAAAATCCTTCGGTGAGCTATACAGAACTCACCTTGCGGATTACCGTGAACTCTTTGACCGTGTTTCGTTTTCGCTCGGCGAAGAGGAGAGCACCCATCCGACAGATTATATGCTGTCCCGATTCGGCAAAAAGGGAGAATTTCGCCGCAATCTCATCACACTTCTGTTCCAGTACGGACGGTATCTTCTCATCGCCTCATCGAGAGACGGTTCGTTGCCTGCCAACCTGCAGGGAATCTGGAATGCGAAGAACAATCCGCCATGGGAGTGCGACTATCACCTCAACATCAATCTGCAGATGAATTATATGCCGGCATTCACAACTAATCTCGCCGAAACCGCCCTGCCGTATATTGACTTCATCAATTCGCTGAAAAAGCCGGGAAGAATTGCGGCATACAATTCTTTCGGTATCGGTGAATGTGACAAAAATAATTCCTTCGACTACTCAAAACCGACAGGCTGGGTTTGCCACACAATGGTTACCCCGCTCGGAATGGTTGCACCCGGCTATGACTGGCGTTGGGGCTGGGCTCCCACAAACGGGGCGTGGGCTGCTTTTCAATTGGGTGAATACTTCTCCTTTTCAGGCGACACAGACAAACTTGAAAAGGATATATTTCCGGCAATGCAAGAGGCAGCTCTGCTCTGGTCACAGCTTCTTATCCCCGAAAAAGGAACGGACAGACTCATTGTTTCCCCGTGTTATTCAGCAGAGCACGGTCCGGTCAGTGCAGGCGGAACCTTTGAGCAAAGCATTGTCTTTGCGCTGTTTAACTCAGTTATCAGATTTGCTGCCGTTCTTGAGGGAAGCGGCAAAGGTGAGGCAGTTGATGCAAAGCTCATTGAAAAACTAAAATATCAGATAGAAAAACTAAAACCCTACTCGATAACAAAACGGGGCTTTATCAGAGAATGGACAGCCGAGGACAATTTCAGATTCCGAGGCAAAACGCTTGGAGTTCAAAAACATCACAGGCACATCTCGCATTTGCTCGGACTTTATCCGTTTGAACAGATTACGGATGAAACTCCTGAACTCCGGGCAGCAGCTTCCGCATCGCTTGATGACAGAGGAATCAAAACAACCGGCTGGGCACTTGCGCACAGACTGCTTTGCAGAGCGAGACTCGGCGAAGGAGAAAAATGTTCGGAGATAATATCTCAGATTCTCAAAACAACCATCCTCAAAAACCTTTGGGGTACTCATCCCCCGTTCCAGATTGACGGAAACTTCGGCTTCACGGCAGGCGTTGCAGAAATGCTTTTGCAAAGCCACGGCGGAATTATCAAGGTTCTTCCGGCAATTCCGAAAGATTGGAGGAACGGTGAATTCAAAGGCCTATGCGCAAGGGGCGGTTTTGTTGTTTCAACCGAATGGAAGGACGGCAGAATAAAGGGAGGCACTATTGAATCAAAGCTCGGCGGAAAATGCCGTCTTTATCTTGACGGAAAGGTGGCCATTATTGAGGACGAAAACAAAAACGAGGTTCCGGTAGAGTTCAATAACGGTATCAGTGAATTTTCCACAGAAAAAGGAAAGACATATTCTTTTTGCTGAGAAAGCCGAGGAGGTACTTATGCAGTATAAAGGTCCGATGCTCGTTGTCAATGATATTGACAAATCGGTTGAGTTTTATGAAAACATACTCGGCATGAGCGTTATTCTCGACTTCGGCGCAAACAAAACTCTGACCGGAGGCTTCTCTTTGCAGACTGCCGAAACCTACAAAGACTTCATTGACGGCCAAAGCATCCGATTTTTTGGAAACGACTTTGAACTGTACTTTGAAGAGGACGATTTTGACGGATTCATTTCCCGGCTTAAAAGCCTTGAAATTGAATATGTTCATCCTGTTAAAGAACACGCCTGGGGTCAGCGAGTTGTGCGCTTCTACGATCCGGACAAGCACATTGTTGAAGTCGGCGAAAACCTGAAATCGGTATGCAGACGTTTTCTCGAAAGCGGTATGACGC
>JAEDHZ010000013.1 GCA_016292705.1 Clostridiaceae bacterium | reverse complement strand
GTGTCCTTGTTGCCGCTTGAAAAGGTAAAGGTGAAAACTCCGTTCACTGAAGCTGAGGCGCAGCCGAAATGCTGATATGGGGTGCGGCCGAGGCAGGCTTCAATTCGGGTAATATGCTTTGCAATTTCCTGCGGAAAACTGAATTCCCCGATGTTTGAAAAGAAAGCCGTGTATGTGTGCTGAACCTTTTCATAGGTGTTTTTGAGGAACAGCTTTTTGATGAAATACGGAACAATTTTGAGAACCGGGTTTGAGGCGGCGCTGACATTTGCGCTGATTGCGTCGTGCAGGTTCTCCGTGCTTGCTTTTTCGGCAAGTTTTCCTCGGATGCTGTTGCAGATTTCCTCAAAGGTTATTTCATCTCTGTCTCCGGGATCAAAGGAAACATCCGTCATGAAACAGAAATTTCGGAGCGTGCGTGACTCAAAACGCTTTCTCAGGTCAATCGGAACGCTGACGCTGATGGGCTTTTTGTCGTGCTCCTCAGTGTTGAAGTAGGTCAGTATAAGTATTGCGGTGAGATATTCGGTGATTGTCAGCGAATACTTTTTCGCCGCCGCTTTCAGGTCGTCAACACGGCAGATTCCGTGAATGAGCGAAGCATAGCCGGGCAGGGCATCGTTTTCACCGATATGCACCGAAACACGGGGCGGATTCTGTGCGCCTCTGGTTGTGTCGCCGTAGGTATAGTAATCGTCACGGGCTTCACATTCCTGCGGCTCGTTTGCGGTTGAACGGATGGCATATTCGTCATACTCAAACTCAACGCCTTTCAGCTCAAAGTAGCGGGCAACAAGCGTTGAAAGAAGGACATTTGCTCCGCCGCCGTCGGTCATTGAGTGGAAGCCTTCAAGGGCAATACGGTTTTTTCCGTAGGTTATCCGGAAGCAGGGCTGTTTGTTGTCGCCGAGGTCGATGGAACGGTAGGGATAGTTGTTATCCGGAACAATCTTAGGAACTTCGTCAATTCTTTCAAAATAGCTCCAGAACATACCGTCACGAAGCTGGACGCAGAAAAACGGAAAACGCTTTGCCGTGTCCTCAAGCGCCTTCTGAAGAATGACCGGATCAACCTCTGAATCCAGAACGACCGCCGTCCTGAAAGTTCTTGTCCAGTTCTTTCTGCGTGCGGCGGCATAGAGTGTTGCGGCGTTGTCGATTTTGAACCACGGCTTGTCCGCATACGGTTCGGTTGATAACATTGCGTTTTTATCATTCAAAGTGTTCAAATCTACACCCCTTTACAAAGTAACATCGCCAATTTTACAACACCTGTCGAAAATTGTCAAGGCAATAAAACGATAATAAATATTTATTGCATACTCTGTCTATAAATTGTCAAAACACTCCGTTTTTGTCGGAAATAATATGGCATCATTATGCCTGTTCAATGATTTTACCAAGATTTTTTTGCAAAATCTTTTATATTTCAACTCTTTGCATATTTACTTATATCAGTTTTGGTGATAGAATGTTCTGTGTTGATTTATATCAAACAATAGCCGTATTCCGGCTGTTCGGAAAAGGAATTCCAATTTAAGGAGGACAAAGCCAATGGCAAGAAAATCAAAGACCATGGACGGAAACAATGCTGCCGCATATGTTTCCTACGCTTTCACCGAAGTTGCGGGTATTTATCCCATCACTCCGTCAAGCCCCATGGCAGACTATGTTGACCAGTGGTCGGCACAGGGTATGAAAAACATCTTCGGAACAACCGTAAAGGTTGCCGAAATGCAGTCTGAGGCCGGCGCAGCAGGTACCGTTCACGGTTCTCTCGCAGCAGGTGCTCTCACAACAACCTACACCGCATCGCAGGGTCTTCTTCTCATGATCCCGAATATGTATAAAATTGCAGGTGAGCTTCTTCCCTCTGTTTTCCATGTTTCGGCTCGTTGCGTTGCTTCCCACGCTCTTAACATCTTCGGTGACCATTCAGACGTTTATGCCTGCCGCCAGACCGGTTTCGCAATGCTTGCTGAAACCAATCCGCAGGAAGTAATGGATCTCGGCGCTGTTGCCCACCTTGCATCAATCAAGGGCAGAGTTCCGTTCATCAACTTCTTTGACGGTTTCCGCACTTCTCATGAAATTCAGAAGATCAAGATCTGGGACTATGAAGACCTCAGAGAAATGTGCGACATGGATGCTGTTGAAGCATTCCGCAAGCGTGCTCTCAATCCCGAGCGCCCCGTAATGCGCGGTTCCCACGAAAACGGCGACATCTTCTTCCAGCACAGAGAAGCCTGCAACAAGTACTATGATGCAATGCCCGAGATCGTTGAGGAATACATGGACAAAGTCAACGCAAAGCTCGGAACAAACTATCACCTCTTCAACTACTACGGCGCTCCCGACGCTGAAAGAGTCATTGTTGCAATGGGCTCAATCTGCGATGTTGCCGAAGAAGTTATCGACTATCTCACCGCAAAGGGCGAAAAGGTCGGTCTTGTCAAGGTTCGTCTTTACAGACCGTTCTCCGCAAAGCACCTTGCAGCTGCTATCCCCGAAACCGCAAAGAAGATTGCTGTTCTTGACAGAACCAAGGAGCCGGGCGCACTCGGCGAACCGCTCTATCTTGATGTTATCGCTGCTCTCAACGAAGTCGGCAGAACCGGCATCGAAGTTATCGGCGGCAGATACGGTCTCGGTTCAAAGGATACTCCTCCGGCAAGCGTATTCGCTGTTTATGACGAGCTTGCAAAGAGCGAGATGAAGCGCCACTTCACCATCGGTATCAACGACGATGTAACCTATCTTTCACTTGAAGAAAAGGCTGCTCCGAACACTGCTGCCGAAGGCACGATCGAATGCAAGTTCTGGGGTCTCGGCGGCGACGGAACCGTTGGCGCAAACAAGGACTCCATCAAGATCATCGGTGACCACACCGACAAGTTCGTTCAGGCATACTTCCAGTATGACTCAAAGAAGACGGGCGGTATCACAATCTCCCACCTTCGTTTCGGCGACAAGCCCATCAAGTCCCCGTATTATATCAATAAGGCTGACTTCGTTGCCTGCCACAACCCGTCATATGTTGAAAAGGGTTACAAGATGGTCAACGATGTTAAGCCCGGCGGTGTTTTCCTCATCAACTGCCAGTGGGACGAAAAGGAACTTGCTGAAAAGCTCAATGCCGAAGCAAAGAGATATATCGCAAAGAACAACATTCAGCTTTATACCGTTAACGCTATCGACCTTGCTGCAAAGATCGGTCTCGGCAAGCGTACAAACACCGTTCTTCAGTCCGCTTTCTTCTCCCTTTCCAAGGTTCTTCCGGAAGAGGAAGCAATCGGCTATATGAAGGAAAAAGCCCAGAAGTTCATGAAGAAGGGTAAAGAAATCGTTGAAATGAACGAAAAGGCAATCGACGCCGGTGCAACCGCCTATGTCAAGATTGATGTTCCCGCTGATTGGGCAAACGCTGAGGATTGCGCTTGCGAAGCAAAGAGCGAGGGCGCTGAAAAGCTTGTCAAGATGGTTGACGAGATCATGAAGCCCGTTGGCCACATGGACGGCGACGCACTTCCCGTTTCCGCTTTTGAAGCTCACGCTGACGGAACATTTGAACAGGGCGCATCCGCTTATGAAAAGCGCGGTGTTGCCGTTATGGTTCCGGCATGGGACGGCACAACCTGCGCACAGTGCAACCAGTGCTCCTATGTTTGCCCGCACGCAACAATCAGACCGTACTGCCTCACTGAAGAGGAAGCTGCAAACGCTCCCGAAAACGCAATCATCGTTGACAAGAAAGCCGGCAAGGGCAAGGGTGTTTACAAATATACACTCGCTGTTTCTCCGCTTGACTGCATGGGTTGCGGCGTCTGCGTAGGCGTCTGCAAGACAGGCTCACTCAAGATGGTTTCCCGTGAAAGCCAGGATAACATGCAGCCGGTATTTGACTACATGGTCAAGAATGTTACCGTCAAGGAAGATGTTGCAGACAACACCCTTATTGGCAGCCAGTATAAGACTCCGCTGCTTGAGTTCTCAGGCTCATGCGCAGGCTGTGCAGAGACCGCTTATGCCCGTCTTATCACACAGCTCTTCGGCGACAGAATGTATATCTCCAATGCTACCGGTTGTTCCTCAATCTGGGGCGGCCCGGCAGCAACCTCACCCTACACCGTCAACAGCAAGGGTCACGGTCCGGCATGGGCTAACTCCCTGTTTGAGGACAACGCAGAGCACGGCTTCGGAATGTTCCTTGGCCAGAATGCAATCCGCAACGCTCTCATCGCTAAGGTTGAAAACATCCTTTCCGCAGAGAAGGCTCCCGAATCACTCAAGGCTGCAGCAAAGGCATATCTTGACACCGTAAACGACGGTGAAAAGAACACCGCAGCTTCGGACGCACTTGTTGCAGAGCTTGAAAAGGTTGCAGACGGCTGCGAAAACTGCGCTTCAATCCTCAAGGAGAAAGAATATCTTTCCAAGAAGTCCGTCTGGATCTTCGGCGGCGACGGTTGGGCATACGACATCGGCTTCGGCGGTGTTGACCATGTTCTCGCTTCCGGCGAAGATGTCAACATCATGGTATTCGATACCGAGGTTTACTCCAACACCGGCGGACAGGCTTCAAAGGCATCTCAGATCGGTCAGGTTGCACAGTTTGCAGCTGCCGGTAAGAGCATTGCAAAGAAGAGCCTTGCCGAAATCGCAATGAGCTACGGTTATGTCTATGTTGCACAGATCGCTATGGGTGCGAACATGAACCAGACCATCAAGGCTCTCACCGAGGCTGAAGCATATCACGGCCCGTCAATCGTTATTGCATACGCTCCGTGCGAAATGCACTCCATCAAGGGCGGCATGGTTAACTGCCAGAACGAGATGAAGAAGGCTGTTGAATGCGGTTACTGGAATATGTTCCGCTACAACCCGGCACTCAAGGCAGAGGGCAAGAACCCGTTCACAATCGACAGCAAGCCCGGCGTAAGAGAGGACTATCAGAAGTTCCTCCTCAACGAGGCTCGTTATTCAGCTCTTACCCGCTCCTTCCCCGAAAGAGCAAAGGAACTCTTTGCAGAGGCAGAGCAGAAGTCGGTTGAAAGATACAACCACCTCAAGAGACTTGAAGCTCTCTATGCTCCTGATGCTGAGTAATTCAAGAGTATTAATATTACAACGGCTGCCCGAAAGGACAGCCGTTGATTTTGTGTATATCGGTTTATGAATCAGGAAACCGCTGAATGAATCACAGTATATACTCTGATACACATATTACTTGTATCTTTACTGCTGTATTTCGCAAAGCTGATTGAAATCCGATAGGATTACTTTGCGGCTTTCCAAAAATCTGTCTGCGTGATCTGTACATCGGATTTAACCAGAGCTTCATTTGTAATCGATTCCTCATTCTGCAAGCAGTATTGTGAAAACAAACAGCCGGAGTCTCTTTCCGACTTACATCAAAAACGATGAATCGGTGAAGGACTTCCGGCTTATACAGCTTTGGACTTTATCATCGGACTTTTTAACAATCACGGATTTATCTGCAGCGACAATACCTGCTGTCCGTTCATTTCTGCAACGATTGTTTCTTCCGGAGCCTGTGCTGTTTTCTTTTCAGCAACGCTGCCTGCGACCAAAGCGGTCAGAAGGAGAATGGCGACAGCAACGGCTGCAATTTTGTTAACAAGCTTCTTTTTGTTGTCACGCTTGTCATTTGCGGGTTCTCTGTTGATTTTTGTAATGAGCATCATAATGGTTCCTCCTAATATTGGAATTTTTAGTAAATAATGAACAAAGTTAAATTGATTAACATCTTTGATGAAATATTCACATATTTTTAACATTTTTCATCTTTTGGACATCTTTATTGTACTACACTCTTTTGAATGTGTCAATATATTTTTGAAAAAATTATGAACATCTTTTGTACTATTTGTGTCTGAATATCTGTGCACAGTAACAAGATCTGTAGATAGAATACAATGCAATCATAAAAATTAGTTAAAAAAGATGAAGTATTTTCGTAACATTTCAAAAAATCGGGAGACCGCAGCAGTCAGCAGTCTCCCGATCCGTTATGAATTATATTTGCTCATAGCTTCGTCAATTTTTCCCTCAACCATCAGTTCAACGGCTGAGCAGGCATTGTCTGCGGCAGAACGCAGTTTCTTGAGCGCTTCCTTTGAAAACGGCTCCAGCACCCAATCCGCAAGGTCAAACTCCGGATGCGGCTTTGCGCCGATGCCAAGCTTGATTCGCGGAAAAGCGTCGCTCTGGAGTTGATAAATAATGCTCTTGATTCCGTTGTGTCCGCCGTCCGAACCTTTGCGCCGAATACGCAGCTTTCCCGGTTCAAGACTGATATCGTCAAATATTACGATGATTTTTTCCGGCGGAATGTTATAGAATTGGGCGGCGTCCCTGACCGCTTCGCCGCTGAGGTTCATGAATGTCTGCGGCTTCAGCAAAAGGCAGCGTTTTGAATTGATTCTCACATCGCCCATAAGAGATTTGAATTTGAGACGGTCAATTTTTGTTCCGAGATTCTGCGCAAGCAAATCAATGCACAAAAAGCCGGCATTGTGCTTTGTAAATTCATACTTTTTTCCCGGATTGCCGAGCCCGACTATCATATAATCAAACACCGGAGCTTTTGAAAACTTGTCCTTTTTGATAAACATTGTTCTTTACTTCCCTTATTCCATGCCTCTGTAAGGCTTTTTTCTGAGCACCCAGTCTTCCTTGTTCTCCTGCCTTGCCCGTGCAATTGCAAGGGCGTTTGCGGGAACATCCTTTGTGATTGTTGAACCGGCAGCGGTGTAGCCGTAATCTCCGACCTTTACGGGCGCAACAAGGTTTGTGTTGCAGCCGATGAACGCATGGTCACCGACGGTTGTGCGGAATTTTTCCTTGCCTGTGAAATTGACCGTGACGCAGCCGCAACCGAAGTTGACATGCTTTCCGACATCGCTGTCGCCGACATATGTCAGATGTGAAACGCTTGTGCTTTCGCCGATTGTTGAGTTTTTGACCTCAACAAAGTTTCCGAGGTGAACGCTGTCTTTAACATGGCTGCCCGGTCGGATGTGAACAAACGGTCCGATATTGCAATTCTTGCCAACACTGCTTTCAAACGACTGAACATAGTTGAGAGAGGTGCCCTCATCAACGCTTGTGTTGAAAAGCACTGTTCCGGGACCTATTACGCAGTCCTTTTTTATCTCCGTTTTTCCGAGAAGGTGACAACCCTCAAGAATGACCGCACCGGGTTCGATTGAAACATCTTTTCCGATGAAAACATTGTCCTCCATCGGAATGAGAACTCCGTTTTCCCTGTGCTTTTCAATGATTCCGGCACGCTCTTGCTTTGGAAGGGAAAGTATTTCATCAATTGCTTCTTTGTTCATGATATCTGTTACTCCGTATCTTAAAAATCATCGGCAGGATTTGTCCGCCGGTGTGAAAGCTGCCTTTGGCGGCTTCTTACAGTATAATTATGCCAATAAATCAGACGATAATCAAGAGCTTTCCCGTTTTTCAGTCGTAAGGAACAAAAAATCATTAAAATTAACAAGATAATTTCTCAATTCGCTCTTTCATTCTTGAACATATATGATATAATAATTTAGATTATAATATATAATCAGTCGTGTTGCGCCCTGATTTTGGCGCAGACAAAAACGGCATTAAATTTTTTCAGAATTGATTAGCGAATGGTGAAAATGGATAATAAAAACAATCAACAGGAAAACCAACTCATAATCGGCCGAAACGCTGTTTCGGAAGCACTCAGAAGCGAACGGGCAATTGATACCCTGCTCGTTGCAAAGGGCGAAAGGAACGGCTCAATCGGAAGGATAATTGCCACCTGCCGTGACAAGGGTGCAGTCATCAAGGAGGTTGACAAAAGGAAGCTCGACTTCCTTTGCGGCGGCGGAAACCACCAGGGTGTTGCCGCCTATGCCGCAAGCCACGAATATGCAGAGCTTGAGGATATTTTTTCCCTTGCAAAGGAAAGGGATGAACTTCCGTTCATTATTATCTGCGATGAACTTGAAGATCCCCACAATCTCGGCGCAATCATAAGAACCGCCGAATGTGCCGGCGCACACGGAATCATCATCCCGAAAAGGCGCAGTGTTTCTCTGACCTGGGCTGTTTCAAAAGCCTCTGCCGGTGCACTTGAGTATATGCCCGTTGTCCGTGTCACAAACCTCGCAGCAACCATTGACGAGCTCAAGGAACGGGGTGTGTGGATATACAGCGCAGACATGGACGGAAAAACATATTCACAAACCGATTTTTCCGGAGCTGTGGGTCTTGTTATAGGCTCAGAGGGCAACGGAGTCGGAAAACTCATCAGAGAAAAAAGCGATTTTATTGTTTCGCTTCCCATGAAGGGTAAGATCAACTCTCTCAACGCCTCGGTCGCAGCAGGAATTTTAATGTATGAAGTTGCAAGACAAAGACAGTGCAAAGGGTGAATAATTAATGAATTCGGGTAAGGATAATCCTTTGGATTTGCTTGAATCCGATTTAGGAATAAACGAAAAATCAGGGGCGCCCCCATCTGCTGTTTCGCAGGAGCAAAGCCTTGAAAACATCAATTCTTTGCTTGAATCGGTTGGTATTCCCCCGATAAACGAGGAACAGAACAAAGACCCGGACACAGCCAAAACAAGGACTGTTCCGACAGACGGAAAAACGAAGCACTTTGACATCAGATCGGCTGCCGCAAAGCCGTCCGAAAAAAAGCCGGAAGCTCAACAGCTCACATTTGATGGCTATGAAGACGAGATGAAGCCGAAAATTGTTTCCGCCAGGTCGGTTGAAAAGCAGCTGAAAAAAACTCGTCAGAATCTTATTGAAAACTTCCGTGTTCTCTCAACCGGCGATGCCGATAAGGCAATACTTGAAAAAGAGCCGACAGGCAAAGGCGGAATTAATTTTGCTGATTTGCTTGAGCTGAGAAAGGGCGAAACTCTTTTTGATGCAATTGAAAGGGCTGACGAAAAGCAGGAAAGCAAGGATGTTTCGCAGCGCAACGATCGGATTCTCCAGCAAAAAAAGCGGCTTGAAAAACTGAAAGCAGAGCTTGCAGGAGCAAAAAACGAGCGCAAAACACTCAGACAGCAGTCAGAACGGCAAAAAAAGCGTCTCGGAGTTTTCTGTGTCCTTTTTGTGGCGTCACTTGTTATATATTTCATGCTTCTGGCAAATTCGGCAAAGGGAGCGTTTTCGTTCCTCATGGTTTCAAACGGACTGGTGTTTGTTGCTTTGAACCTTTTGCTGCTCGGCATCGGTGCTGTGCTTTCCTCCGGAGTTCTCAAAGACGGATTTTCACAGTTGGTGAAATTCCGTCCGGAAGCGGAATTGTTCATTCTCCTTTCCGGAGCGTTTTCGCTGGTGCAATGTTTCTCACTTCTTGTTTTCAAACCCGTTGAAGTGTCGGGATATACGGTCTGCACTCCGTTTTTCTTCTTTTCGTTGCTTGCGCACTGCGCTTCGGAGTATCTGAGAGTGGAGGGTGTTCGGCATGATATTTCTGTGCTTATGCGCTCAAAGGAGCTTTGCACGCTGCAAACGGTTGAAAACAAGAACGATGCTGACTCCCTCGGCTACGGAATTTCAAAGGGCGAACCCAGAATACTTTACACTGCCGATTGCGGTTTTCCTCAGGATTTTGAGCGGTTTTCGCTTTCGCACAAAGCTGATGAAAGGCTGATGCTTTTTGTTGGCGCAGCAACCCTTGTTGCAAGCGTTGCTTTTGCTGTTTTCGGCGCAGTTACGGAAAAAAGCGTGTGGGCTTTTTTTGCTTGCCTTCCGGGCAGTTTCTGCCTTTGCATTCCAATCCTTTTTAACCTTGTTTCCGTCTTGTTGAAATATTATAACGACAAGCTGACAGCCTCAGGATGCACCGTTGTTTCCTCGGCAGACAGCGCAAAAGATGTTGCAAAGGCAAACGGAATTGTTATTGATGCGCAGGAGATTTTTGAGGGTAAGGTTTCAAAATTCAGAACCGTTCCCGGCGTAAATATCGCACTCACGGACGCTGTTGTTTTTGCTGCAAGTTCACTGAAAGGTACACGCAGCGTTATCAAAAATGAATTTGATTCTTTCCTTGCCGAAGAGGGTATCAGACCTCCGGAGGCGGAAGATGTTCAGTATGAGGAAAAGCTCGGATATGCCTGCTGGGTAGTCGGCAGGAGAGTCCTTGTCGGAAACCGTTCAATGCTCCTTGCCCACAGCATTGCCGCCCCGTCCGAGGAGGAGGAAAAGGCCTTTGCAAAGGGCAAAAGCGTGATGTATGTTGTTGTTGAGGGCATAATAATCGGTCTTTTTGTTGTTGACTACCGTGTGCGCAGCGAAGCGAAAAAAAGCGTTCGCAATCTCAACAAAACCGGTATCGTTCTCATCCTCAACTGCGGCGACCCGTGTCTGACGCAGGAGCTTGCCGCCGAAAAGCTTATGGCTGACATTGCGGCAATCAAGCTTGCAACAACCAAAAACAGCACTCTCATCTCCTCTCTCAAGGCAAATCCCGCATTGAAAAAGCAAAGCGGTCTTGCCTGCGCAAAAAATGACAGGAGAATACTGTTGCTCATCAATGCAGCCCACAACCTTTTTGAAGCAGACAGGCTTTCAAAAATCGTGATGCTCGCCGGTCTCGGCTTCAGCTTTGCGGTTTCGGTTGTTTTTGCGTTGTTGAAAGTTTCGCTTGTTTGGAATCCGATAATTCTTATCGCTTTCCAGCTTGCATGGGGTGCGGTTGCATATATAACCGGAAAAACAAGAATTAAATAAATGAAAGGCGAATGATATGAGTAAAATCATCAATGTTTCCGAACTCAAAAAGTCATACGGCAGCAAGGAAGTGCTCAAAGGTGTGGACTTTTCCTGCGAAAGCGGGCAGATTGTCGGTCTGCTCGGGCCGAACGGATGTGGAAAAACAACACTAATCAAAATCCTCACCGGTCTCATCAAAGACCACAGCGGAATGGTACGCATTGACAACGAGGAGCCGGGAGCCTACACAAAAAGCATTATTGCCTATCTCCCGGAAAAAAGCTATCTCCCCGATTGGATGCGTCCGTGCGATGCACTGGACTACTTTGCGGACTTTTACAAAGATTTTGACCGCAACAAAGCGGAAAAAATGATTGACAAATTCGGTCTTGATATGAAGCAGAGACTCAAAACAATGTCAAAGGGTCAACAGGAAAAGCTTCGTCTTGCTCTTGTTCTTTGCAGAAGAGCAAAGCTGTATATCCTTGATGAACCGCTCGGAGGCGTTGACCCGGCGGCAAGGAGCCACATTCTTGAGCTAATCATTGAAAACCACGAGGAGGATTCAACCGTCCTCATCTCCACTCATCTCATCAGCGATGTTGAATACATCTTCGACCGTGTTCTGATGATTAACAACGGTCAGGTTGTGATTGACGCCCATGTCAATGAGATTAAGGACAAGGGAAAAACGGTTGAGGAAGTTTTCAAGGAGGTGTTCAGCTATGCTTGGTAAGCTTATTAAACACGAGTTCAAACATTCCGCACGCTATGTTACGGCAATTTATGCCTGCACAGCCGCAGTTCTTCTTGTAATGCTCTTTGCATTGCTTGTCAAAATCACATGGCTGAGCATTGCCGCTTCAATTGTGCTTTATTTTGCCGGTATTCTTGTCGTTGTTATGACACTTGTTTCGGTCATCAAGAATTTTTATGACACTCTTTATACCAATCAGGGATATCTGAGTTTTACTCTCCCTGTCAAGTGCGGCAATCTTCTTGCTTCAAAGGTTATTGTTTCTTTCGTCTGGATTATTCTTTCGGTTATTGCCCTTGCGGTGATATATTTCATAGTATATCAGAACGCACTTGCACAGACTGACGGAGAAATCGGCACAATCCTTGATATGCTCAAGGAAAGCGGAGTTCTTGATATGCTTCCGTCCGGTGCGGCGATTGCAAAGCTGCTGGTGCTTATTGTTGTTTTGCTGTTGCTTGCAATTCTCACCTTTGTCGGATTTGTGTATTTTTCAGTTACCCTTGCAAACACAAGACTGCTTCAGAAGCATCCGAAAATTTTTGGATTTCTGATTTTCTTCGGTTCGTATGCTGCGGCAAACTCAATCGGCGCAAAGCTTACATATTCACTGCCCATGAGTTTCAGCGTTACCGGTGACGGGTTGAAGTTTGCGTTTGCCTCAATGGAAAGCAGCGAATCGGTTTTCTCGTTTGGAATCGGAGGAACAATTTTTATGGCGCTTGTTGCAGTTGCAATGCTTTTTGCAACCGGCTGGATCATGGAGCACAAAGTCAACATTAAGTAACAATCTCAGTGTCCGTTTTCCGGGCACGACGAAAAGGGAGCGAAAGCAATGAAAAAGAACGAAAGCAATCCGATTGCGGCTGTTTGCGCCGTTGTCACCCTAATCGCCATTGAAATGGCAGTAAAGCACTGCATGAAAAAATACGGCGGCAAAAAGAAGCTCGGAAAATAAAATGAAAAACACAAAAACAAAAAGAGAGGGCAGAGGTAACGGCTGCCCTCTTTATAAAAAATGCGGCGGTTGTCAGCTTCAGAACATGAGCTATGAAGAACAGCTTTCCTTCAAGCAGGTCAAGTGCATCAAAGCACTCGGAAAGTTCTGCCATGTTGAGGAGATTATCGGAATGGAAAGCCCGGTTCACTACCGTAACAAGGTTCAGGCTGCATTCAAAAGTGTCGGCGGAAGAATCATTTCCGGCGTATATCAGGCCTCAAGCCACAGAGTTGTTGAGGTCTCTGAGTGTATGCTTGAGGACAGTCTTGCCGATGAAATAATCGTATTCATCAAAAAGCTCCTCCCCTCATTCAGACTATCCGCCTATAACGAGGACACAGGCAGGGGATTTCTTCGCCATGTCCTTGTCCGCCGTGGTTTTTCGAGCGGTCAGGTCATGGTAGTGCTTGTTACGGGAACACAGCTTTTTCCCAAGAAAAAGGAATTTCTTTCCGCTTTGCTCAAAGCTTTTCCGTCGATAACAACAGTTGTCCAGAACATAAACGGCTCAAAAACAAGCATGGTGCTCGGAAAAAAGGAATTTGTTCTTTTCGGTGACGGTTTCATTGAGGATACTCTTTGCAGCTGTCGTTTCCGGATTTCACCACGGTCATTTTATCAGATAAATCCCGTTCAGACCGAGGTGCTTTACCGGACTGCAATTGAGTTTGCCGGGCTCAGAAACGGCGACCGTGTTCTTGATGCCTATTGCGGAACGGGCACAATCGGCATTGTTGCGGCGAAAAGCGCCGAAATTGATGTTGTCGGAGTTGAGCTTAACGAGGATGCGGTTTCGGACGCAGTTTTCAATGCAAGGCTAAACAAAAGCGAAAACACTGCCTTCTTCTGCGATGATGCAGGTCGCTTTATGGTTGAAGCGGCAAAGGCAGGTGAGCGGTTCAATGTTGTTTTCATGGATCCTCCCAGAGCCGGAAGCAGTCCTGATTTTCTCCGCAGTATTGTTAAAACCGCCCCGGAAAGAGTGGTCTATGTTTCCTGCTCGGTTGAAACCCTTGAGCGCGACCTGCTGTTCCTTTGCAAAAACGGCTACAGGGTTAAAAAAATTCAACCCGTGGATATGTTTCCGCATACGAGCCATGTCGAATGTGTTGTGCAGCTATGTCGGAAATAGGAGGAAAAAATATGGATTCATATAGGTCATTTATGGAATCCTTTGGAATTGAAAAAGAGCAATTGTTTGAGTGGGGTATTAAGAACACCATTTTTCCTGGTGTTGAGAAAGTTAAAGAAGAGTGGAAAAACCTGTTGTATCGCGTATATAATAATGAAGAAGTATATATTCGTGGTTATGGGAGAAATGGACATGGCACAGAAATATACAAAAGTTTTTACAAATTTCTTTTGGAAAATGAGCATGTCAAAGAGGACCCCGCAAACAACACAAAGCCCAAAAGGAATCTAGAAGCTATGACAGGTTACAAAAGAAACAAAAATATATTTAACTATCAAACCTCTCATATTTTTGGACATACAAAAAATATTTTTTTATTTGAGGCTCCCTGGAACATTTGTTATGTTCCTAAAATTATGGATCCTTTTACAGGACACGAAGCAAAAGGATCTTATATATTAGAATATAAATTAATGTTTAAAAAACAAGCTTTTAAACTGTACAAAGATTATATAGAAGAATATAATAATATAATTAAAAGTCTTTTTATTGAAGAAAAAATAGATCAATATAGCCAAATCCTTATAGACTCATACAACAAAAAACAAATACAACAGTTTGCTGAAGATTGTTTGAATGAATTTAAGATTATTACGATGTAGATAAGGATACCACACTCAATCGGAGAATTAGAACAATATGTAAAGCATAAAACATATAAACGATTTTGCTGTTAAATGGGGTGGCAATTTTTGTGAAAAAGTATTAATTATATAGAACTCGTTAATCATTGTTTGGCTGATGACTGTGCATGCCCGGCTTTGAAACGGACTGCGGCCACGCTTTTTCAGAAAGATATGGACATGCAATAGACCACATATTGCCAATTGCTCTTGGTGGAACTGATACACCGGAAAATTGGGTGTCTACATCTATGGCAAACAACTCTGTAAAAAGCAACTTTATATTGGAACAGATAGGGTGGACATTAAAACCTGCGGGAGACATAAAAGATTGGGATGGTCTTTCAGAACAATTTATTCATATTGTTGAAACAGACACGAATCTGCTAAGAATCAAAAGAATTAATGATTGGTATGTTGCAACAAAAGAGCAAGCACAAAAAACAAGTAATTTCTGAGTTTACAGTAAACATGTTTCCTTGTTCCATGTTGAGATGTTGGTACGAAACACCCTCAAAACAACTTTTCATTCTGAGGAAGTAGCTGCCTTTTGACAAGTGCCAAAAAGCGGAATTTTTGATATTAGTGATATGTATTCCTACTGGTATATACCAAAACATAAACAACAACCTACCGGTTGATTTGTTATATAATAATCTTTAAAAGAGGTGAAAAAATGCTATTCATACA
>JAEDHZ010000212.1 GCA_016292705.1 Clostridiaceae bacterium | reverse complement strand
AGCAATGCCGAAAAGAATCAGAGGAAGAATTGAGGAGCTGACTCTGCTCGGGTCGGAAAACGAGCTGTGTTTGCCGCATATTGAGCTTTCCTCAAACCGTGAGGCAACGGTTGAAGGTTCGTGTGGAATAATTGAATACGACAAAAACATTGTGCGCCTCAATTGCCGTGGAATAACCGTGAAATTCAGCGGAGACTGCCTTTGCATCAACAATCTTTCAGGAGACCGTTTAAGCGTTACGGGAGATATTGTTGCCCTTGAATTCGGATCATGAGAAAGGGGAGAGGAACTTGTTTGAACTTTTCAGACTCCTTTTCGGCTATGTGAGATTCTGTGCCCGGGGCGGTTTCAGCGAACGCTTTGTCAATTTGTGCGACCTTCAAAAAATCAAGGTGCGCTCGCTTGCTTTCAATGAAGACAGACTTGAAGGCTTTGTTACCGCAAGGGATTATAAAAAACTGCGTCCCGTTGCCAAAAAGAGCGGAATGAAGCTTTCTTGCCTTTCAAAGCATGGTTTGCCTTTTTTTGTTTTCAGAAACAGGAATCGTGTCGGTCTTGCAATCGGCGCAGGCTTCTTTGCCGTTTTCATGTGCATAATGTCGCTTTTTATCTGGAGCGTTGATACGGTCGGGAGCGAAAAGTTGAGCCGAGAAGAAATTCTCTCTGTTGCAAAAAACTACGGACTTTGTGAGGGCGCATTCATTCCGAAAATTGATGTCCATGAGCTTGCAGACTCGATGATTACCGAAATGAGCGGGAAGTTGCTTTGGGTTGCCGTCAACATTTCCGGCTGCCGTGCCGTTGTTGAGGTGCGTGATTACATTGAAAAGCCGGAAAGCCGGACTTACGGTGAACCGTGCAACATTGTTGCTGACTTTGACGGTCTGCTTTTGTCCTTGCAGGTCATTAACGGAACAAAGGCCAATCATGAGGGGAACGGAGTGAAAAAGGGCGATTTGCTCATCAGCGGAATTGTTGAAAACCGTGATTTGTCCTGTGTGTTCCGTGAGGCAAGGGGAAAGATTACTGCTTTTCATAAAGACGAGCATTCATTTTTTTCACCTGCGCAGGAAAAACGGCGTGTATACCAAAACGAGGACAGCGTGAGTTTTTTGCGAATCTTTTCCCTGAAAATTCCGCTCGGTTTCTTCAAAAGGGGAGGAACATTTGAAGAACATGAAATTGAAAGGCGCTTGTGTTTGAAAAACATTCCTTTGCCGTTTGCTTTCGGAAAAAGCGTTCGCCTTTATTACAATCTGGAGTCAGCAGATTCACCCTGCGTTCTTGAGCAGTCAATAGACGGCTATACGGCAGAAGCTTTTGAGAAATATGCAAACACCCGTGTTCTGAAAACAAAGATTTCGCTTTCAAAAACGAAGGATGGTGTCCTTGTCCGCTCAGAAAACGAGTGCATAGATTTCATGGGCGAAAAGCAAAAACTTTTGATTGAAACGGGCTGATTTTTTGTCAAAAACAGCGGGAAAAATCTTTATTTACCTGTTCACAAACTGAAAAATTGTGGTATAATATACTCATTAGATTATAGGAACGGACATTTGTTAAGGAGTGTTGACCGGTTGGAGCGTATTGTCAATATCGAAAGAATTGAGCATGCAGTCAGTCTGTTCGGTTCGTTTGATGAAAATATAAAGCTTATTGAAAATGAATTTTCGGTCAGCGTTGTCAGCCGCGGAAGCGAGCTGAAGATTCAGGGCAGTGATGAAAACTGCGCCCTTGCCGAGCGGGCTGTCAACGGGTTGCTTACCCTTGTTGCAAAGGGTGAAACTCTCGGTGAGCAAAATGTCCGCTATGTAATTTCCCTTGTCAGGGAGGGTAATGACGACAAGCTTTCAACAATGGGCGGCGATTGCATCTGCATCACCGCAAAAGGGAAGCCGCTCAAGGCGAAAACCCTCGGTCAGAAGAAATATATTGAGGCAATCAGGAACAACACAATCGTTATCGGCGTCGGTCCGGCCGGAACGGGAAAGACCTACCTTGCCGTTGCAATGGCTGTCAGTGCTTTCCGTGCAAAGGAAGTAAACCGCATCATTCTTACCCGCCCCGCTGTTGAAGCCGGAGAAAAGCTTGGTTTCCTCCCCGGAGACCTGCAACAAAAGGTTGACCCTTATCTTCGTCCGCTTTATGATGCTCTCTTTGATATGCTCGGGCCGGAAAGCTTTCAGCGGTATCAGGAACGGGGGAGTATTGAGGTTGCGCCGCTTGCATATATGCGAGGACGCACACTGGACGACAGTTTCATTATTCTTGACGAAGCGCAGAACACAACAACCGAGCAGATGAAAATGTTTCTCACCCGGCTCGGTTTCAACTCAAAAATTGTTGTCACAGGCGATATTACTCAGATTGACCTGCCGGACGGAAAACGCTCCGGCCTTGTTGATATAATCAAAATACTGAAAAATGTTGATGATATCCAGACTGTCCGTTTTTCGGAAAAGGATGTTGTTCGCCATAGGCTGGTTCAGGATATTATCAAGGCATACGAAAAATACGAGGAGGCGCACAAAAGGAAATGAAAGACAAAGTAAAAGTCATCATCAGCAACAATCAGAATGTTGAAAAAGTTCCAACGGGCGTGCGGATGCTCATCAGGCGTTGCTGCAATGCTGTTCTGGTTAACGAAAACTTCAAAGGTCCTGCGGAAATCAGCGTTTCTATCGTTGATGATGAGGAAATACATAGGCTTAATCTCCAATACCGCAATATTGACAGAGCTACGGATGTTCTCTCGTTTCCGCTCGGTGCTGACGGTGTTTATGATGTCAACAACGATACCGGCGCGCAGATGCTTGGCGATATCGTGATTTCCATTGAGCACGCTGTCAAGCAGGCAAAGCTTTACGGACACACATTTGACCGTGAAATTGCTTTCCTCACCGTTCATTCAATGCTTCATCTTCTTGGCTATGACCATGAGCCGGGTGGACTTGAGCTTGTCCGCATGAGAGAAAAGGAGGAGGCCGTTCTCACTCAGCTCGGACTTGTTCGCAGCGGAAGCTATTACACAATGGAAGAATAAA
>JAEDHZ010000211.1 GCA_016292705.1 Clostridiaceae bacterium | reverse complement strand
GAACCTACTGTCAACAGTTTGCAGGAAATATTTTTAAAATACCGTAAAATACCGTAAATATGCCGAAAATCGCTGAAATAGGCGAAAATAATACTTGACAAACAGCCGGAAGTTTAGTATAATAGCGAAGCTGTAAAGGAGAATATCTTTACACTATGTGTGGGAGGGAAGTTTAATGGCAAAAAATCTTGATGTCACATTGCTTTTTGACATCTATGGCGAAATGCTGACCGAAAAGCAACGGGACTTTATTGTCTATTATTATGAAGATGACCTCTCACTTTCCGAAATTGCCCAGAACGAAGGAATTACCCGCCAGGGTGTCCGTGACGCAATCAAAAGGGCGGAAATTCAGCTTTTCCTTTTTGAAGAAAAGCTTGGTCTTAAACGCCGTTTTGATGAGTTAAAAAGCGGATTGAATGAAATTACCCGTATGACCGAGATAATCAACGAGGTCAACATGAAAACGATTTTATCCCGAGAAATCAATGATGCAACAACACGCATTGATGTTATCGTCAAAATGATTTCCGAATAATGATATAAAAGGACTGATACAATGGCATTTGAAGGTCTTTCCGAACGCCTTGAGGCTGCTTTTAAGCGGCTTAAAAGCAAAGGCTCACTTACCGAAAGTGATGTTAAAGATGCTATGAGGGAGGTTCGCCTTGCACTGCTTGAGGCGGATGTTAACTATAAAGTTGCAAAGGACTTTACGAAAACCGTTACCGAACGCGCTATCGGCGCAAAGGTTATGGAAAGTCTCACACCCTCGCAAATGGTTATCAAGATTGTCAACGAAGAGCTGACAAATCTCATGGGCGGAACAAAAGCCCGTCTTAACACTGCTAATCATCCGCCAACAATCGTGATGATGTGCGGTCTCCAGGGTTCCGGTAAAACAACCCACAGCGCAAAGCTTTCGCTTATGCTCAAGAATCAGGGCCACAGACCGTTGCTCGTTGCCTGTGATGTTTATCGTCCGGCGGCCATCAAGCAGCTTCAGGTTGTTGGCGAAAAGGCCGGTGTTCCTGTTTTTGAGATGGGACAGGGTAATCCTGTTGAAATTGCAAAAAATGCCGTTGCTCTTGCAAAGGACCACGGCTATGACTATGTTTTTCTTGATACTGCCGGTCGTCTCCATGTTGATGAAGAGCTCATGAATGAGCTTAAAAACATCAAGAGTGAGGTTAAACCGCATGAAATTCTGCTTGTTGTGGACTCAATGACAGGTCAGGATGCCGTTAATGTTGCTACTTCATTCAATGATGCGCTCGGCATTGATGGACTCATCCTCACAAAGCTTGATGGTGACACAAGAGGCGGCGCAGCCCTTTCCGCAAGAGCGGTCACCGGTAAACCGATCAAGTTTGTCGGAACGGGAGAAAAGCTCGGAGACCTTGATGTTTTCCATCCTGACAGGATGGCCTCAAGAATTCTCGGTATGGGCGATATGCTCTCTCTCATTGAAAAGGCTGAACAGGAGCTTGACGAAAAGAAGGCAAGAGAACTTGAGCAAAAGCTTCGCAAAAACAAGTTTGATTTAAATGATCTTCTTGATCAGCTTCAGCAGATGAGAAAGATGGGCTCAATCAAGGATCTTTTGAAAATGATTCCCGGCATCGGACGGAAGATTGACGATGTTGAAGTTGACGAGCGACAGTTTGACCGAATGCAGGCAATAATTCTTTCAATGACTCCGGCCGAAAGAACAAAACCCGACATTATCAATCCCTCGCGAAAACGCAGAATTGCCGCCGGTTGCGGAATGCAGGTTGAAGATGTTAACCGTTTGCTTTCTCAGTATCGTCAGATGCAGAAAATGTTCAAGCAGTTTAACGGCAAACAAACCAAAAAGATGCGCCGCAGAATGATGAATATGCCCGGCATGAATGGATTCGGCGGTCCCGGAGGTCCGGCAGGTTTCCCGATGTAAAACCGCTTTGTATTAAGTTAATAACACGCCTTAAAAATAAGAGTATAATGCGTGTTCAATAAATTTTTATTTTATATAATTTTTGGAGGTAACAAAAATGGCAGTTAAAATCAGACTTCGCCGTATGGGTGCGAAGAAGGCACCTTTCTATCGTGTTGTTGTTGCGGATTCAAGATATCCCCGTGACGGACGCTTCATTGAGGAAATTGGTTATTACAACCCCATGAGAGAGCCGGCTGAAATCAAAATTGACGGCGAAAAAGCACAGAAGTGGATTGCTAACGGTGCACAGCCCACCGATACCGTTAAGGTTCTTCTTAAAAAGTGCGACATCATTAAATAAGTTTGGAGGTGCTCGCCTTGAAAGAGTTACTCATTGCAATTGCAGCCGGTCTCGTTGATGAGCCGGAAAAGGTAACTGTCGATGTTGACGATATCAACGATGAAGGCGTTATTGTTTATCACCTTCATGTTGCTGCTGATGATATGGGCAGAGTTATCGGAAAGCAAGGCAGAATTGCAAAGGCTATCCGAACTGTTATGCGTGCAACCGCCAACAGGAACGATCAAAAAATTATGGTTGAAATTGACTGACGAATACGGGAAATTGCGTTTTGCAGTTTCCCTTTTCTCTTTTTCGACGAATTGAACCTATTGACATATCTTTGTTCAGAGTGTTAAAATACCGTTGATATAATTATTTGGAGGTTTTCCTATGAATAATATAAATGATTTGTATTCACTTTGGTGTGAGAATGCCGTTGCTGATTCCGATCTTCAAGAGGAACTTTCTTCAATTGCGGGTAAAGCCGATGAAATCAACGACAGATTCTATAGAAATCTTGAATTCGGAACAGCAGGCTTGCGTGGAATTATCGGCGCCGGAACAAACCGCATGAATGTTTATACCGTTAACCAGGCAACCCAGGGACTTGCTTCCTATCTTCTCAGCAAGTATGATTCACCGTCAGTTGCAATTGCTTATGATTCAAGAATCAAGTCAACCGAATTTGCAAAAAGTGCTGCAGGAGTTCTTGCTGCTAACGGTGTCAAGGTGTATATCTATCCGGAACTTGTACCCACACCAATGCTTTCATTCGCTGTCAGAG
>JAEDHZ010000012.1 GCA_016292705.1 Clostridiaceae bacterium | reverse complement strand
TTTTGATTGCGCTGACAAGTTTGAAAATTGGTTTGAGATAGGTCATTATCCAGTTGTAGATGCTTGAAAGCAGAGCCTTGATTCCGAAGAATGTGAACAGGTCGTCAACAACGGTTCCGCCGATGTGTTCATCAAAGGGATCGGCAAGCTTTTCAGAGCAATACGGATTTTCTGAATCAAAGGGTATTTCCTCACCGCCGGTGATTGTAAAATCAAATGTTCTTGTTCCGATTGCGGAAACGGTGCCCATCTGGATGTAGGAAACGGTCAGCTCGTCCTTTGCGGCATTAACATTTGCAATTTCGCCTCTGAAGGGGAGATAAACGGTTTCGCCGGCTTTGATGACTTTTTGAGTGAGTGAGTCAAAGTAAAGCTGGCTGCGCTTTGTTGTCAGACCTATAACCTTGATCGAGTACTCCTTTGAAAGGTTTTTGATGTATACGCCGCGGCTTTCCTGCGAAAGGAAACCGACCGGAGCATTGTCAAAGCTGATGTGGATTTCATTCTTCGGGTTCTGAGAATACTCAAACTGCGGATAGCTTTCGCTTGAATAGATATCCTCGATTTCGTCCGTGAAAAGGAGGATTGAGCAGAGGTTTTTGGTGTAGTCATCCCACCATACCTGACCGTGAAGCTGTCCGTCAACAAACCAGGTGTTCTCCGGAAGATATGCGTAGGAAGCGTCGACCTCCATTGAGGGCGAAACATGATTGTGTGCGGGGTCGGTGCAGTTTGTTCCGGTTTTTTTGTAACCGTCGCAAAAACGCTTTCCGATCGGTGCGCAAACGCTGCCGCTGGTTGAATAGCAGGCAAGAATGCCGTCCGAATTAACCTGTCCGCCGGTGAGAACCGGTCTGCCGGTTCCGGAAATGATGGAAACTCTTGTGCCGTGAGCCTGAGCGTTTTTGAATGCTTCGGCATAATTGGGCATAATTTCATAGTGCATTTCGTCGCTTGCTTCAATTATTTTTGCGTTGGCAACGGGATCAAGATACATTCCCTTGTATTCCTCATAGCATTCGGGAGGCATGAAGTCCCAGACGCTTCCCCAGTTTCCGACAATGTCATCAAAAACTTCCTCAACAAGGGCATTGGCAAGGTCATTGATAAGACCGAGACGGCTGACAACCATAAGGAATTCAAATTCGGTTTCGGTGAATGCGCCCACCTGGGCATATTCAACAATGGTGTGGAAGTCAATGTCAAGATTCCTTGAAATGATATCTTTGAGGAAGTATGCGCCTCTGAGAGCCGGATGGAACATTACAGCCGATTCGGTGTCGCCGAGATCTCCGTAAAGACTGAGATAAACGCCGACAACCATTCCGCCGTGGCTGAGACCGTAAAGGCTGACCTTGTCTGAGCCGGTGTATTCTTTAACAGCTTCAACATATTTTCTCAGATCCTGAGCGCACTTGATTGCACCCTGTCTGAAGTCGATGTGTGCGTTGAAGATGTTTTCGCCGCCTATCTGTGAGGCAAAGTGGCAGTTGATTTCCGGAAGGTGGAGCATTCCGGAATCCTCTCCGTATTTGTCAACAAAATACTTTGTTGTTGTGGTTGCGGGGTCGGTGAGGGCTGCGGTAACATTGTACTTGCTTGTTCCGTCATCGTTGTTTGCAAGAACGCCGTAAAGCTCCCTGACTGAATCGCCGACTGTTTTGACGAGCAGCTCCTTGTCGCCGACTCCGAGCATACCGAGGCTGATTCCGAGCGCACCGAGGCGTTCGAGAACCTTGTCGATAATGGGCTTTGCCTGAACTCCCCAGACATGCTCTTCGGTTTCAAGACCGTAGTCGAGATAAAGCTCGGAGGCACTGTAGCCGGGAACGATGATGAGCGGTGTGACCTTTTCTTCTGCTGCTGCGGCAACGGAAACGCATGAGAATACCAGCAACAGAGAGAGAAGAACGCTCAAAACTTTCTTCATTATTTTTCCTTCTTTCTTTGGTATTTTCAAGAATTTGGAAAATACCTTAAATTTAACTTAAAAAGTATAGCACAGTTTGTTCAGGTTGGCAAGGCTGAAACAGAAAAAAGGAGACAAATGTCAATTTTATTGTGTTTCATCCTGAATTTCCGTAATATCTTTCTCTGTTGTGTTGACAAATCAAATCATAATGGTAAAATCAACAAGTAAACAATAATATCTTTGAAGAGGTTAAATATGAGCAATTTTTCAAATCTGAAAGCAAGAGTAAAATCCATGAGCCTGAAGCGCATGAATATGTATATCACGCAAATCCACAACAATTACGGCGCAAACCGTTTGCTTACCGCCGCAGACATGTGTCTTTGTGCGGCAAAAAGGGGAATCGGCTATCTTGATTACACCGTTTTCGGTTTTGCAAAGGTCAAGGGCGCAAAGCGTGACACTTTCCTCACCTATAACAAAAATGTTGCCCTTTCCTCAATGGCGAACGACCCGGAATACACTCCGTTTTTCAAGGACAAGCTCAAATTTGACGAGGCGTTCTCGGAGTTTATCGGCAGGGAATGGCTGAATCTTGAAAAGGCGGACGAAAGTGAATTTGCCGCCTTTTGCAAAAAGCACAAAACAGTTTTTGCAAAATTCCCGCGTTCTTTCGGCGGTCAGCAGATTGAAAAAATTGAAACGGATGAAAATACTGATTTTTCCGCCCTTTATAACACTCTCAAGGAAAACGGACAGGTGCTTATTGAGGAAAAAATCAAGCAGCATCCGGCAATGAATGCCCTTTGCCCAAGCTCCGTCAATTCAATAAGAATTGTGACGCTGAGAGACAAAAACGGCGGCGTTCATTATCTCTATTCGCTTCTTCGCTTCGGCAACGGAACAAAGGCGGTTGACAATATCACGAGCGGAGGAATGTATATTCTGCTTGACGAAAACGGAAAATCTGCATCAAAAGCATTCTGCGACAAGACCGGGCTTTTCTATGATACACACCCGATGACCGGCGTTGACCTTTTGAATTTTGCCGTTCCCATGCACAACGAAGCGGTTGCACTTTGCAAAAAAGGCGCCGATGTTGTTCCCCAGGTAGGCTATATCGGCTGGGATGCAGCAATTACGGAAAACGGCCCTGTGCTCATTGAGGGCAATGTCCTGCCCGGGTACGATATGTTCCAGAACTATAACCTTTCCGGAAAGGACACGGGTATTCTTCCGGTTATCCATGGAATTCCGGGCTATGAAAACCTTTAAAATGGTTTTGAACGCGCATTTGCTTATTCGGCAGATGTGCGTATTTTTATTAGAGAATTTGCTTTCGGCTGAATTTTCAGCGTTAAATTTGACACATATAAAAAATAGTGTATAATATGTAAGTTATATAGCTTTTAACCTTTCACGAAAGAAGAGGTATCATAATGTTTGTCGATAAGGCGAAAATCCTGATCAAGGCCGGTGACGGCGGCCACGGCGCAGTTGCTTTTCACCGTGAAAAGT
The DNA here is from genome assembly GCA_016292705.1 of Clostridiaceae bacterium. Taxonomy (GTDB): domain Bacteria; phylum Bacillota; class Clostridia; order Oscillospirales; family Acutalibacteraceae; genus UBA6857. The sequence continues at coordinate 11,685 of JAEDHZ010000012.1, read as the reverse complement.
ATATTGCTTCCGGCGGCCCGGACGGCGGAGACGGGGGAAGAGGCGGTAATATTGTTTTTGTTGCCGACAGTAACATTTCAACTCTTGCCGATTTTAAGTATAAGCGCAAGTATAAAGCTCAGAACGGTGCGGACGGCTCAGGCTCAAGGAAAAGCGGAAAAAAGGGCGAAGACCTGATTATACGCGTTCCGCAGGGCACCGTTATCCGTGAGGCGCAAAGCGGTGTTGTAATGTGCGATATGTCCTCGGACGAGCCGTTTGTTGCCGCAAAGGGCGGCAAGGGCGGCTGGGGCAACTGCCACTTTGCAACTCCCACACGCCAGACTCCCCGTTTTGCAAAGTCAGGTGCTCCCGGTGAGGAATGGGAGGTCACGCTTGAGCTGAAGCTGCTTGCCGATGTCGGTCTTTTAGGTTTTCCGAATGTCGGAAAATCAAGCTTCATTTCTGTTGTCAGTGAGGCGAAGCCTGTTGTCGCCGATTATCACTTTACAACCATAACTCCCGTCCTTGGTGTTGTCTCGCTTGGCGAGGGAACCTCCTTTGTTATTGCAGACATCCCCGGCCTGATTGAGGGGGCAAGCGAGGGGGTCGGACTGGGACACGAATTTCTGCGCCATGTTGAGCGCTGCCGGATGCTCATTCATATTGTTGATGTTGCCGGAAGCGAGGGCAGGGACCCCAAGGAGGACTTTGAAAAGATTAATCTTGAGCTGGAACGCTTCAATCCCGAACTTGCAAAGCGTCCGCAGATTGTTGCCGGAAACAAGATTGACCTTGCAACAGAGGATCAGCGTGAGGATTTCAGAAGGTATATTGAAGAAAAAGGACTTGAATATTTTGAAATGTGCGCTCCGATTCTTGAGGGCACAAAAGAGGTAATAAATGCTGCCGCAGCGAAGCTTGCAACTCTTCCGGCCGTCAGACGCTTTGAAAGCGAGGAAATACCTCTTGAGGTGGTGCTCAAAAAGAAGAACACCGGCTTCACCGTTACAGCTGAGGACGGCGTGTTCTTTGTTGATGCCCCGTGGCTTGCCTCAATCATTGCACGCACCGATATGGATGACTATGAATCGCTCCAGTATCTTCAGAGGGTTCTGGTTTCAAGCGGAATAATTGACGCTCTGCGTGAAAAAGGCGTTGAAGAGGGCGACACGGTAAGCATTTATGACTTTGAGTTTGAATTTGTAAATTAAAAGGAAACAGCAAAATGAGATTTTTTGAAAGTGACTGCAATCCGTCGCAGTTGAGTCCGCTCACTCTTGCCTTTGTCGGAGATGCGGTGTTTGACCTTTTTGTCCGGGAAAGGCTTGTGTGCCTTGCAAACAGACCGGTGAACCGGCTCCATTCTCTTGCCGTTGCGCAGGTCAGAGCCTCTTCCCAGGCGAAAGCGGCAAAAATGCTTTCGGAAAAACTTTCCGAAAAAGAGCTTTCCGTTTTGAAACGGGGAAGAAATGCCCATACTAACCATAAAGCAAAAAATGCGAGTGAAAGCGACTATCACTATGCAACCGGACTTGAGGCGCTTTTCGGCTTTCTCTATCTGAGCGGGGAGAGCGACAGACTAAGGGAGCTTTTTGACCTCACCCTCGATTGCATTGAGGAGGACTCTGTGGTTCAGGCAGCCGCAGATTAAGCTTTCAGCGCAGCAAAGGCGGGGCGTTTTTGAAAGTTAAAAGAATATTGGCAGATTCCTTTTTTGTTGTTCTCGGTGCGGCGGTATACGGTACTGCCGTGAATATGTTTGCCGTTCCGAACTCCATTGTTCAGGGTGGATTCACTGGGCTTGCAACAATGCTCAACCATCTTGTTGCGTCAATGCCCGTCGGGCTTTCGATTTTCCTTTTCAATGTTCCGCTGTTTGTTCTTGCAAGGTTCATGCTCGGAAAACGCTTTGTTGTCAGAACAATTCTTGTGACGACTTTTTTCACCGTTGTCATTGATGTGTTTTCGCTGTTCATTCCGCATTACACAGGCGATACGCTCCTTGCGGCGCTTTTTTGCGGAGTTCTTTCCGGCTTCGGACTCGGCCTTGTTCTCCTTGCCGGCGCAACAACGGGAGGAACGGAGCTTGCGGCGAGCCTTGTCCGCAAAAAGAGACCTCTTGCCTCAATGGGCAGCCTCATTCTCATTTTTGACCTTGTTGTCATCGCTCTTTCCTGGGTGGTTTTCGGAAGGTTTGAAAGCGTCATGTATGCGGCGGTGTCTCTTTTTGTTTCAACAAAGACGATTGACCTTGTGCTTTACGGCGCAGATCACAGCAAGCTTCTGTTCATCATCACATCAAAGGAAAAGGAAATTATTGAAAGAATAACAAGGCAGGCAGGGCGCGGTGTAACGGCGATGAATGTTACCGGCGGCTATACGGGAAAGGAAAAAACACTTCTGCTCTGCGCCGCAAGGGCAAGCGAGGCATCGCTCATCAGCCGGATGATTAAGGAAACGGATGCCGATTCTTTTACCGTGATTACCGATGCCGGCGAGGTTTTCGGAACGGGCTTCAGGCTTTGAGTGTTTATATATTTTGAGAATATCCTGATTTGAAAGGTATGGTGTATTATGGATTTTGTCACTTATAAAAACGGAGCAACAGAGGGCTTTTGTGTTGTCCGAACTGCGGAGATAAAAGTCAATGTCAAGGGCGTTCCGTATTGCGACTTTACCCTCAGCGACAAAAGCGGAGAAATCAACGCAAAGCTCTGGGATTATAAAGCTGATGTTCACGGTGAGTATGAAACCGGAGATTTTGTAAAGGTCAGGGGAACACTTTCAAAGTATAACGGAACGGATCAGTTTCGGATTGACCGCATAAGACATGTCCGGGAAGAGGACTCTGTTGATATTTCACAGTTTGTTCCCTCTGCCGAATATGCCGGAAAGGATATGCTGGCTCAGATAAGAGCTTACATAAACAGCATAAAGGACGAGGAAATCAGAACACTCACAGCGGCAGTTATTGACGAAAACGAGGAAAAGCTTCTTTTCTGGCCGGCAGCATTCAAGCTTCACCATGCAATCCGCGGCGGACTTCTTTATCACACGCTTTCCGTGCTGAAGCTTTGCGAGGCTGTTTCGGGTCTTTACCCCGCAGTTGACAGAGACATTCTTTTTGCCGGGGCGATATTGCACGATATCTGCAAAATTGATGAATTTGATGTCAACAATATCGGGATGGTAAAAAGCTATTCGATTAAAGGCGAGCTGCTCGGCCACCTTGTTATGGGAGCCATGAAGATTGACGAAAAGGCAAAACAGCTCGGCATAAGCGAGGAAAAGGCGGTTTTGCTTGAACACATGGCAATCTCGCACCACGGCGACCCGGAGTTCGGCGCAGCGGTGCGCCCGATGACTCTTGAGGCGGAGATACTCAATCAGCTTGACACTCTCGACGCAACCGTTTACGAAATTACGGCGGCGGTTTCCGCCGTTGAAAAGGGTGGTTTTACCCAGAGACAGTGGGCACTTGACAACAGAAAACTTTTCAATACGGGAAGAAAAGAAGTATTTCCGAAAGCAAATTTGGAATAAATCACAGCAAAATGTGCATTATTATGCGTGAAATTGTGGTAAAAGCGAGAAATTAACAAAATAGTGTTGCATTTTTCAGTGAAAAATGAGATAATACATATCGTATATGTCCTCCGTTCAGCGTTTTCAAAGGCCTTTTCGGCGGTTTTGCTGTCCGGTGCAAAGGAGAAGCATGAGAGTTATTACGGGTTCCGCCCGGGGACGGCGGCTTTTTACACTTGAGGGTAACGATGTTCGTCCCACAACGGACAGAGTCAAGGAGGCTTTGTTCAGCATCGTTCAGTTTGAGCTTGAGGGCAGGCGTGTGCTTGACCTTTTTGCGGGCTCGGGTCAACTTGGCATTGAGGCGCTCTCACGCGGAGCGCAGAGTGTCGTTTTTGTTGACCGCTCAAAAAAAGCTGCGGACATCGTCCGCAAGAATCTTGAGCTTACCGGTTTTTCAAAAAATGCCTCGGTAATCTGCGGCGACAGTCTTTCGTTTTTGAAAAACCGTTCTCCGGAGTTTGACATAGCTTTCCTTGACCCGCCGTATTCCACCGGTCTTTTGCAGCAGGCGCTTGAGCTTGTTCCCTCCGTTATGAAAGAGGGCGGCTGCATCCTCTGCGAAGCTCCGCCGGATGAGAAGATGCCGGAGAGTGTTGCAGATTTCAGACTCATGAAAAAGTATAAATACGGCAAGGTCAGTCTGTTTTTGTACCGTATCCCCGAAAAGGAGGATAAACAATGAGAAAAACAGCTATCTGTCCCGGCTCGTTTGATCCGATAACCGACGGTCATCTTGATATCATCAAAAGGAGCGCAAAGCTTTTTGACCGTGTTATTGTTGTTGTGATGTCTAACTACCGCAAGGCGAACACAGCCTGCTTTTCCGTTGATGAACGGATGGAGCTCATCAGGCGATGCACAAAGGATTTGCCCAATGTTGAGGTTGACTGCGATTTTGGTCTGCTTGCCGAATACGCAAGAAAAAAGGATGCGGATGTTATTGTCAAGGGACTTCGCGCCGTGTCCGATTTTGAAGATGAGTTTCAGCAGGCACTCACCAACAAAAAGCTTAACAGCGCTGTTGAAACAATATTCATGGCTGCCGGAGCAGATAATATGTTCCTTTCCTCCAGCATGATTAAGCAGGTCTGCCGCCTCGGAGGAGATGTTGCGCCTTTCCTGCCCGAGGAAGTAAGCAGGGATATAATTGACCGCTTGAGAGAGACTGAATGAATAGTATTCGGAAAAAGCGGTATTCATATATAAAGATACAGTTTCTTAAAGAAAGGATTGTTTACCATGGCAAATAATTTCTATGATCTTGAAACAGACCTTGAGGTCGAAGATGTTAATCAGGATGAGGACGATTTTGAGGATATCTCAGAATTCGGCGAATATGACGAAGAGGATGCCGAAACAAGATGGGGCTCACTCGATTTTGAGGAGCTTGTAAACGAGCTTGAAAACTTTGTTGCAACCGGCAAGAAGTTCTTTTTCTCAAAGAAGAAGAGGATTGTTGACGGCGAGCAGATTACTCACCTTGTTCAGTACATTACCCGTAAGCTTCCCGGAGAGATTTCCGAGGCGAAAAGCATCATTTCCAATCGGGACAGCATTATCAATAATGCACGCCGCGAGGAGAACAGCATCGTTGCCTCTGCAAAGGAATATTACAAATCCACAACACAGAAGGCAGACGATGATGCCGACAGCATCATCAAGCGTGCTCAGGCTCAGGCAGAGGAAATGGTTGCAAGCCATTCGATAACCCAGGCGGCAAGAGTCCGCGCAGAGGAGATTAAGGACAACTGCCAGAAAGAAATGAATGCTTTCATTGCAAAGACCAATTCCGATTGCGAAGCACACAAAAAGATGGCAAGAGATTGGGCTGCAAGCACATCGCAGGGCTCATATAACTTTGTCTGCGAGGCTCTGAGCAAATATCAGAATATTGCAATGAACAACCTCAACCAGATTACTGAAGTTTATAAGAAGTTCCAGACAGACTATGAGAATCAGATGAGAACGCTCCGTGCTGATGAGAGTGTCAATGACGAGGCTTCTGTTGAAGAATAATTATAATTGTTCCGGGATGCTGTCGCATAATATGCGGCAGCTCCTTTGAAGAGCTTAATAAAGGGGTATATTATGAAAAAAATTACAGCGTTATTTTCAGCGCTCCTTTTGGCTTTTCTGCTTTGTGCGTGTCAGAAAGCAGATACTTCAAAATGGGTGTCGAACGATGTTTTTGCTGCCGTTCCGGTCTATGAATACGCCGATGTTTCTTCAGCTGACTTTTCAAACGCAATGAATGTAAAGATTGAAAAAACAAGCTATGAGGACTTTGTGAAGTATATTGAGGACTTGAAAAAGGCAGGTTTTGAATTTTTAGTGGTTGGAGAAGCACCGGAAAATTATTCGCTCAACTCCGGCACAGCACAGTGGCGCTGCACAAACAAAGAGGTTTATCTTCAGCTTATTTTCAGTGAAGAAGGTACTGCCCAAAGGGAGATGTTCGGCTGCGATCTTCAGATCTACGGCTACTCGGATTCAAAATATCTCACGGGCAAAGAGGAAACCAAGGAAAAGCCGACAAAGAAATCGGCTGCCTCAAAAAAGCAGACCACTGCTTCTGATAACGGTTAAAACATTTTTTCAAGGATTGGTGAGTTATGTCAGGACATTCAAAATGGAGCACAATCAAGCGTAAAAAGGAAAAGACCGATAATGCAAGAGCAAAGGTTTTCACAAAAATCGGTCGTGAAATTGCAATTGCCGTTCGTGACGGCGGCCCAGACCCCGCTTCAAACTCGAAGCTCAAGGATATCATTGCAAAAGCTAAAGCAAACAATGTTCCCAATGACAACATTGACCGCATAATCAAAAAGGCCTCAGGCGAAGGTAATTCCGCACATTACGAAAACATCATATATGAGGGCTATGGCCCTTCAGGAATTGCAGTTATTGTTGAAACGCTGACGGACAACCGTAACCGCACCGCAGGCGAAATGCGTCACTATTTTGATAAGAATAAGGGTAACATGGGTCAGAGCGGTTGCGTTTCGTTCCTTTTCACAAAGTATGGCGAGATTGTTATCGAGTCCGAGGATGTTGACGAGGAAAAGCTTATGGAGGACGCTCTTGAGGCCGGCGCTGCCGATTTCATCACCGATGAGGATGTTTATATCATCCGCACCGAGCCGAACGACCTTTCCGCTGTTCGTGACGATCTTTCCTCAAAGGGCTATAAGTTTGTTTCTGCTGAAACAGAGTACATTCCCTCAACTTATACAAAACTCACCGATGAGGAAGACCTCAAGATGATGGGCAGACTCCTTGACATGATGGAGGAAAACGACGATGTTCAGGGTGTCTGGCATAACCTTGAAAACACCGATGATCTTCCGTAAGCCCGTCATAAGCGTTGAATAACAATGATTTCAGATCGGACCGATCATTTCGTCGCTATGGCAGTATATTCTGATATTGCCTGAGGACGAAAACAGACATAAAAGAAAAGCTATAATTTACAGTGAACAGTGTGTTTGACAACTTCTGTAAATTATAGCTTTTTTGATTTCTTCTCTTTCTGCGCTTAATGCGCAAGAATATCAGGATAAGGCTGATTGTTGCAATTACTTCTTGTATTGATAGCAGCGGACATAATCAACCTTGAATTCCAAAGGCTTGTTTTCGGAATATTTCATCTTTCCGGTTGAGTCTTTGTCCTCAGAGGCAATGCCGTTTTTGCCGTCGATTTCAACGGAAAGCAGTAGGTATTCGGGGTTGCGTGAAACACCTCCGAAAGATGATCTTGCCGCTTCCTTGCCGTTTATGTAGAAGATATACTCGTTCTCGTTCCACTCAACGCCATAGGTGTTGTATTCCTCATAAGGATTGTTTTCAATAAAAAACCTTCCGATGTGACTGTACTTATGATCTTTTTCGTAACCGTCATAGTGGAGATTGACTGAAACCTGGTCAAGTCCGAAACGGTGAGTGTCATAACACGGAGATTCCATAACATCAATTTCAGTTCCGTCCATTCCGTTGCCGTCAACATTGGAAACACCGTTGTTCATCAGCCAGAACGCCGCCCACATTCCGGATGATGCGGGAAGAATGCAACGGACTTCCATATAGCCGAATGTCTGCTCATACTTGTTGACGGTTGTTATTGCTCCGCTGTACCAACCGCTTTTATACGGCATAAAGTTGATTTCTTCGTGCCAGTTGTCATAATAGCGGTTTTCAAGCGGTTCGCTCTTATATTCGGCGGCAATAACGAGGTTGCCGTCCCTGACGGAAACAAGATCATCGTGCCAATATCCGCCCTTGCGCTCGGTAACCCACCAGTTGTAATCCCACTTGGTTTTGTCAAGCTTTGTTCCTTCAAATTCATCGCTCCAGACAAGCTCGAATTTGTTCATATCAATTTCCTTGTCGCTGACTTTTTTTGCAAGTCCGAGTGTTTCCGGTAATGCAAGCGAAAAAAGCGAAAGAACAACTATAATTGCTTTGATAACAGGTTTGAACAAAGGTCTCATCTCCCTTTTAATTTATATTTCAATATTATATTATGATATCTTGATTGTCAATACTCCGGAACAAAATTTCCTTTTTGCCACTCAGCAGACACTCAAAATCTATTCCGTAGTCTCTGACTCCGCTTTTGATTGCCCGTTCAACCGCTGAAACCGCAGCTGAAACAGCGTCACCGACTCTTGCGCCGGAAAGCAAAGCACCGAAAAGAACGCTTGAAAGTGTGTCTCCCGTTCCGCAGGTTACGCCGTCATACTTTTTTGAAAAGACAAAGTGTACTTTTCCGTTTTCAAGGAAAGCAACACCGATTTTGTCTTTTTCAAAGCTTACACCGGTTATCATCGGAATCTTGCATCCGAGCTTTTTCAGCTCAAACAGGCTTTGTTCAATGTATGCTTTGTCATAGTTTTCAAGCACAGGTTCTTTTTCCAGCAGGAGAGCCGCTTCGGTGAGGTTCGGAGTTATCACCGCCGCACGGGAAACAAGGGTGCGCATTTTTGCTCCGAAAGAGTCATTGAGCATTGCATAGGCTTTTCCGTTGTCGCCCATTACGGGATCAACAAGAACAAGTGCATCCTTTTTAACAAGATTATCAAGTACTTCAAGAGCAAGCGAAGCTTGTTGATCGGAAAGCATATAGCCCGAAAAGAAGCCGTCAAACCGCAGCGAGAGTGATTTCCAATCGTCAAGTGTGGTTTTCATTTGCTCTGTCAGGTCAAAGCAGGTGTAATTTGAAAAGCCTGTATGCGCAGAAAGCAGAGCAGTGGGCAAAAGCGCAGCTTCAATATTGAACGAGGAAACAATCGGCAGCGCAACGGTTGCCGAACATTTTCCGAAGCAGGAGACATCCTGAACGATAACGGCTTTTTTTTGCATCGGTTCTCAATCCTTTGTGTTTTCTCATTATATTGTTTTCGGAAAAACTGTGTCAGCGCCGTTTTGGGGGTTCGGCCATGATGAAAGGAAAAGTGATTTTTGGAGTATGTAAACCGGAGTAAAATTATCCCTTCAGCAGGCATATTATAACGCAATAAATATAGGATTTCAAGAGTGAGGGGGAAGACAGTTCAAGAAAGGATTTGTTCTATAGGTTTTTGCTATGATTCCTATATATATGTCGAATTTCCCATTATTAAAACAGCATTTAAAAAATTTAATAACCTTTCGACAAAGTGTGACAAAATGCTCTGAAGCTATGATATATAATCGGGATGCGAATGTATTCCGTTGTATAATGAACAGGAACAGGGTTGCCGGAAAGGTTACGGCAGGAATCATAATATCGAAGGGCAGGTATTCAGAAATGTTCAAACTCAAACTCAGACTTATGGCGGTTCCGTTAAAGCTCATGTCGCTTGAAATCTACTTTTTAAACGCTATACTTTCTTTACTTGTTATGCAGAAGAAACTGCGAACCTCAAAAATTGTGTTGCTTATGGACTCACGCCTTGCTCACAAGCGTGACAGTATGAATATTGAAACAGAAAGATTCATCGAAAATTATTTTTTGATTTCAGATACATAAAACTATCATAAAACTCATCAGCCGTTATCCGTAAAAGCAAAGGTTGTTGCTTTGGAGAACGGCTGTTTTTCTTTTTGGAAAATAATCCTCAAACATTTTTCGGCGCAAAGAACCTTTTGTCCCATATTACTTGCTTTTTTTGTCAGTTGTTGATAAAATAGAGTGGTTATTCATTTGTTACTTTAGGAGAGAAAGTATGATGTCAGAACGGAAAGAGGTTTATCATAAGGCGACATTTGAAAATATTCCCGAAGAAAAGCGCCGGACAATTCTTGATGTTGCGGTCAACGAATTTGCAACAAAGGGTTTTGAAAACGCCAACATCAACACCATTGCAAAAAAAGCTCAGGTCAGCGTCGGTGCACTTTACAAATATTTTGACACCAAGTCCGACCTTTTTTTAACCAGTGTGAACTACGGAATTTCTTCGCTTGAGGAAATACTCTGCGCAATCAATGAAACGGACGAGGATGTAATCGTAAAGCTTGAAAAGCTCTTGCATGAGGCAATCGCTTTTTCAAGAAAAAACGCCGTCATGATAAAGCTTTACAATGAATTTACAACGGAGCGCAATGCCGAACTCGGAAAAAAGCTTGCGGACAGAATGGAAACAATTACCGCAAATGCCTATAAAACCGCAATTATCCAAGGCCAGATTTCCGGAGAAATCCGGACGGATATTGACCCCGGAATGGCGGCGTTTCTGCTCGATAATCTTTTGGTTACGCTCCAGTTTTCCTATGCTTGTGACTACTATATCGAAAGATATAAGATTTATTCGGGAGACGATATTTTTCAGAAGGATGAGTTTGCTGTCCGGAATATCGTTCAGTTTGTTAAAGCGGCACTGAAACCTAATATTTATCCGAAAGGAATGTGATAATATATGAAGTATGCCCTTGCATATGATATAGGAACAACAGGTGTTAAAACCTGCCTTTTCAAAATTGACAAAAGCATTGAGCTAATTGCCGACGCAAACGAAGGCTATGAGCTGTATGTCTTTCCCGACGGCGGAGCAGAGCAGGACCCGGACGAATGGTGGACTGCAATGTGCAATACAACAAAGGAGATTTTCAAAAAAACCGATGTCAAACCTGAGGAGGTTGAGGGAATCTCATTCTGCTCTCAGATGCAGGGACTTGTTCTTGTTGACAGCAACGGCTTTCCCGTCCGCCGTGCAATGAGCTATATGGACCAGAGGGCAAGAAAAGAGCTCAAGGAAAACATGGCTTACGGTCTCAAAGTTGCCGGCGGAAATGTTGTCAAGCTGTTGAAGTCTCTTTCAATAACAAAGGCAGCTGCGCTGAGTGTCAAGGATCCGGTATATAAATATCTCTGGGTGAAGAACAATGAGCCTGAAGTCTTCAGCAGAGTTTATAAATGGCTTGATGTTAAAGAAGCTCTGATTGCAAGAATGACAGGCGAATTTGTCATGACTCCCGATTCCGCTTTCGGAACGCTGCTTTATGATGTCCGCCCCGGAAAGCAGGGCTGGAGCAGTGAAATGTGCAAGATGTTCGGGGTTGACATGAAACACCTTGCAAAGATTGTTAAAAGCACGGATAAGGTCGGCGGACTGAACAAAAAGGCTGCGCAGGAGCTTGGGCTGAAAGAAGGCACGGCTGTTTTCGGCGGCGGCGGAGACGCAACGCTTATCGGCGTTGGTGCGGGCGCTGTCAAAAAGGGCGATACACACATATATATGGGTACTTCCGGTTGGGTTTCAACCGTTGTTGACAAAAATGTTGTTGACGCTTCATCAATGATTGCCGCAATCGTCGGTGCGCAGGACGGACTTTATAACTACTTCGCCGAGCTTGAAACGGCAGGAAAATGCCTTGAATGGGTGAAGAATCACCTTGCTCTTGATGAAATCGGCATCTATCTCAAAAAGACTCATGTTGCCGAGGATATGGAGAGCGAATACACCAATCTCTATCAGTATCTCTCTGATGTTATTGAAAAAGTTCCGGCGGGCTCAAACGGCATTGTTTTCACTCCGTGGTTCCACGGAAACCGTTGCCCGTTTGAAGATCCGAACTCAAGGGCGATGTTCTTCAATGTCAGCCTTGACACCGGAAAGAGCGAGATAATCCGCGCAGTTG